>VHDG01000325.1 GCA_016871475.1 Verrucomicrobiota bacterium | reverse complement strand
TCGAAGCGCACTGTTCGCGAGACCGTGCACTGCCCACCCAGGGATTCATATGACTCATTGTCGGTGATCACGTGCAGCAGGTTTTCCGGAGCGTAACTGCCGACCGTTGCGAGGCTGCCCATCCGCATGAGCGCGGCGCCATCTCCATCCAGGACCACCACAGGCTGGCGGGGCAGACTGAGCGCGATGCCCGTCCCGACCGCAGAAGCCGTGCCCATTCCCCCGGTGAGATGCAGATGTTCGGGACGGTCTGAAATGGCAACCAGCTCGAGGCCGGTGTTGCCGGCGGTGGCAAGAATCGCTTCACCTCCCGGCAAAGCCGAGAGAACGGCTTGCAACGCCTCGGCGCGTGTCATCCGCCGTGAAGGGGCCAGACTGATGCAGGACCGCACATCGGCTTGAACACGTGGAGCAGCGGGTAGGGGAAGTTGGGCGCACTCCTCGACAGCGTCGCGGGACATGACCAGGGCGAAGGGAAGATGGGTGCGCGCCATGCAGGTCTGCGCACGCTCGAGCACCATCGGGATCTCATGGGCATCCTTTGGGAACAGAGCCCACGGGATCCGCATGGTGTCCAGAAGGGCGTGGGTGATCTGCCCCATCAGCACATGCTGAAGCTCATCCTTGATTCCCGGCTCTCCCCGCCAGCTGCAGAGAATCAAGATTGGAACCTGGAAGGGGTGACACAAGGTTGTCAACGGGCTCACCATGTTTCCCAGCCCGGAATTCTGGCACAGCACCGCCGCCTTCCTTCCGGCAAGATGCGCTCCCACGGCGAGCCCTGCCGCCTCGCCTTCATTGGAAGCCCCCACGTAAAGAAGCACGGGATCATTGATCACTGCGTTGATGATGGGCTGGAGGAAGGAACACGGAACACCGGTGAAGAACGAATAGCCCAGGCTCTTGAGTCCATCGACGCAACTGGACGCCGCGATCATACCTGATCACCAGGGGCCGGGTGCGGGCATGTCCACAGGCCCGGCTGCGAACAGCTGGGTGATCGCCAAAACAATGCGAGTGTCATCATCACGGAGAAAGCGGGCTGAATCTGCTCAGCCCGTTTCACGACCGCAACCAGAAACACCCATGCCTGGATGGACAGGATGCATCTCACTTTCTGCGACTCGCGTCGGTCCCTCTCCCCTCCCCCCTCGCAATTGCAATCGTAATCGTAATCGAAGACTCACGAACCGCCCTCTCGACCCACGTTCTCTTCCCACTCCCCTCCGAAGTCGGACACGTGGCTCGTTGTCCACCCTTCAGGGTGTGCCTTCCAGCGCGTTCATGAGCAAGAGCCTGGCAGATCTCGCAATGCGCATGCGAACGAAAGCTGACTCAAGTCGTTCGGCATTCAGAGCCGAGGCAGGCATGGCCCGAGCACCCTAGATGGATGGACAACAAACCTGGGCGCAGGCTTTACGGCTGGCCTGCATCGCGCTTCAAACCCAACTCCCGCGCCCGCAGCCAGAGGAAGATCACGGGAGTGACCACGAGAATATGGACCAGGCTCGACAGCATGCCGCCAATGACCGGAGTGGCCAGCGGCTTCATCACCTCGGCACCCTGGCGATGGCTCCACATGATGGGCAGGAGACTCGCCACGATGGTCGCCACCGTCATGACCTTGGGTCGCAGACGCAATCTCGCCCCATCCTTCACCGCCTGCATCAACGCGAAGTAATCAAACGAGGCGCCCAAGCTGGCCTGACGCTTCTTCACCATCTCATCCAGGTAAACAACCATCACAACTCCGGTCTGAACAGCCGTCCCAAAGAGGGCGATATACCCGACCCAGACAGCGCCATTGAAGTGGTAGCCCAGCAGTTTCTGAAGGAAGACGCCCCCGCTCAGGGCGAACGGTACGGCCAGCATCACGTGCGCCGCCTCCAACGCGCTGCGATAGACCATGTAGAGCAATAGGAAAATGATGAGCATCACCGCCGGAAAAACCCACTGCATGGTCTGTGTAAATCGCCGCTGGTTTTCATATTCCCCGGTCATCTCCCAGCGCAGCTTTCCCCACTCCATGCTCCGCAATCCAGATTCCACATCCTGGACGAATCCACCCAGATCCCGGTCCTGGACATTTGCCTGCACGTACGACCGGAGCTCGCCGTTCTCGCTGTAAATCTCGTTGGCTCCCAACTCACGTGTGATCCTGGCCACCATCCCCAACGGAACATACTGGCTCGATGTTTGCGCCGACATGCCCGCCGCAGGAACAGCGCCAACCGCCGGCATGGAGGACATGCCTCCGCCTGCCCCGCCGCCCGGCTGCGCCGCAGCCCCACCGGGTGAAACCAGGATCCTTCCGAGCTTTTCGATGTCCTCCCGTTCCGATCTCTCGAGTCGAACCTGGATCGGATAACGCTCACGTCCCTGAATCACCACACTCACGTTCTTGCCTCCAATCGCGGTCTCCACAGCATCCATCACATCCCGCACACTAAGTCCGAAACGAGCGAGAGCTACACGGTCGGGGCTGACGTTGAGGTAAGGTTTGCCCTGAACCCTCGAAGGCGAAACGCCGGACGCGCCAGGGATCTTTTGGATCACCCGTTCGACTTCAAAGGCCTTCTCCTGGATGGAATGCAAATCCTCACCAAAGATCTTCACTCCGACCTGTGCACGGATGCCCGTGTAGAGCATCAGAATGCGGTTCTCAATGGGTTGAAGAAATGCCGGAACGTAGCCAGGAACCTGCTTCATGCTCTCAGTCAGCTCCGCCTTTAACTTCTCCACCGTCATCCCCTCACGCCACTCCGGGTTACGTATCATGCGCGGGATCTTCAAAAACCCGAGGAAGGTACGGTTGGTGGAAATCCACTCCGGTTTCAGCGTGATGGTGGTTTCGAGCATTTCGATGGGAGCCGGATCCGTCGGAGTCTCAAAGCGCCCCAGCTTCCCCGCTACCAGTTCGATCTCGGGGGCTTGCGCCATGACCGTGTCCTGCCAGGCCATCACCCTCTGTATCTCCTTCAAGCCTGTCTTGGGATGCAACACCGGCATGTAAAGCAGTCCCCCTTCGTTCAAGGGAGGCATGAACTCCTTGCCAAATCCCTCGGACAAGCTGGCGACCTTGTCCCATCCGCGATGTCGAAACTCTGCAACCCAGGCTCGAGGCAGCCCAAACGCCTCGATCACGGCCACGGACAACAAAACACCTGCGATCGTCAGCACCGTCCGAGGATGCTTCAAAGCCCAATTGAGCAACGGATCATACAGCTTGATCAGCACTCGCATCACAATGTTGCGATCCTCCTTGTGGAACGGCCCTCGCACCCAAAGGCTGCACAACACGGGCACCACCGTCACCGCCAGGAGCGTCGATCCCACCATCGCGAAAGTCTTGGTCCAAGCCAGCGGATGAAACAGCTTGCCCTCCTGCCCGGTGAGCGCGAACACCGGGACAAAAGCCAGGATGATGATCGCCATCGCAAAGAAGATCGGACGCCCCACCTGGCGACACGCCATCATCGTGGCATCGAGGGACTCAGCAGGAGTCAACGCCCTGCCCTTCTCCTCCTCCTCCCTCTCACAAGTCCGGATCACGTTCTCTGTCACGACGATCGCGGCATCCACCAGGACGCCGATCGCGATGGCAATGCCGGTCAAGGACATGATGTTGCTGCTGATCCCGAACTCCTTCATGAGAAGAAAGGAAATCAGGATCGATACGGGCAGGGGCAAAGTAACGATAAGAATGCTGCGGAAGTGCCAGAGGAAAATGACATGAGCCAGCGTCACCAACAGAATCTCCTCAGCCAGCGCATGCTTCAGTGTCTCAATCGTTCGATCAATCAACTGGCTGCGGTCGTAGAACGGTCGGATGGAAATCCCTGGCGGAAGGGATGGGGCCAGATCCTCGATCGCAGCCTTTACGCGTTCAATCACAGCCTTTGCGTTTTCACCGCTCCTCATGACTACGGTACCACCCACGGCTTCTATCCCGTTAATATCCAGGGCACCGCGCCGGAAGTCCCCTCCCACCATCACGTCCGCCACATGCTTTAGGTACACAGGGGCTCCGTCGACGGCTTTGAGGGCGATGAGCTCGATATCCTCGACAGATTGAATCAGCCCGATGCCCCGGAGCACCAGTTCCGCACCATTCTCCTCGAGAACCTTTCCCCCAACGCTGAGGTTTGCATTCTGGACGGCGCCGACCACGTCCATGAGAGTGACCTGGGCTGCGCGCATTCGATCGGAGGACAGCTCGATCTGATATTGTTTCACGAACCCGCCGATGCTCGCGACTTCCGCGACTCCCTGCACGCTCCCCAGGTGCGAGCGGATGCGCCAGTCCTGGAGGGATCTGAGCTTGGCGAGATCGACACCTTCCTTCGCCAGGGCCGGATCCACATGAAGGTAGTACTGGAACACCCAGCCCAGACCCGTGGCGTCGGGACCGAGCTGAGGCTTGACCCCGTCAGGAAGCGAGCCCCCAAGAAAATTCAAACGCTCGAGAACCCGGGCGCGAGCGAAATACGGATCGACAGAGTCATCAAACACCAGCGTCAGAAGCGAGAAGCCGAACATCGATACGGCTCGAACATCCTTGATTCCTGCGAGCCCTCGGAGCCCTGACGAGAGCGGATACGTCACCTGGTCCTCGACCTCCTGCGGACTTCGCCCCATCCAGTCGGCATAGACCAAGACCTGGTTCTCGGTGAGATCTGGAATCGCATCCACGGGTGTCTGGTAAACAGCACGGACACCCAGGGCGATGATGAGAACGGCCGCACAGGACACCAGGAACCTGTTGTGCAGACTCCAGCTGATGACACGTTCGATCACGGCTTGACCTCCGCTCCGCAGTCGAGCATTTCAGCGCCAAAATACGGATTCCGAACGCTGTCTTTCAGTTGTATCCACTCCACGCGTCTGGGCGCGCCCTCGAAAGCATCCTTGGTCATGGGACAACGGAAGACCTTCAGCTCCGAGAAGTCTTTCTCCGCTCTCCGCAACGCCAGAGCCATCGAAACCGCTGCCTGGCTGAATGGATGGAATTGACGCCGTGCAGCCTTTATATCCGCGGCAGCCGGAAAGACGGACTTTTCCTGCGCGACGAGTGCGAGGGCACGCCAGGGATCATCCGCTGGAAAGACGCGCAATAGCTGGTCGGATGCCAGTTTCACCTTCGGGGCCGCCCCCAGGAATCCCGGCAGATCATCGGATGCCAGCAAATCGCCCGCCATGTCTGCAGCCTTCAAAAAAGCTCGCACCGGATCGATTTGCTCTGCGGTTAGCTTGGGAAACGCGGGAAGGTTTGGAACCGCCGGATTGGCCTG
>VHDG01000324.1 GCA_016871475.1 Verrucomicrobiota bacterium | reverse complement strand
GGTCACTGTTGAAGAGCTGCCTCCAACACCCGAGGGAAAAATTTTTCGTCCCGCACCCGCTCCTCCAAAGGGAGCCGCGGTTGAGCCTGTGTCTCCCGAGGCTCAGAAAGCCCGGTTCACGTTGTCGCCCGGATTCGAGATCGAGCTGGTGGCGTCGGAGGATAGTGAGGCTGGGATCGGCAAGTTTGTGGCTGTGGACTGGGATCAGCAGGGACGTCTCTGGACCATGACTGCGTTGGAGTATCCGGTGGATGCGAACGAAAGCCCCGACCAGGCCCGCGAGCTCTACTCCAGCAAAGCGAAAGACAAGGTGCTGGTCTTTGACCGGGACTCGACGTCTCCGACCGGTTATTCGAGAAAACCCCGGGTGTTTGCCGACGGGCTTGCCATCCCTCTGGGCATCCTCCCGTATCGCAACGGCGCATACGTGCAACACGGCACCGAGATTGTGTTCCTAACTGACAGCGATGGGGACGGTCGGGCTGACAATCGGGAAACGATTTTGGGGGGATTCGGAGTGCAGGACAGTCATCTGTTCCCACATCAATTCACTCGCGGTCCCGGCGACTGGATCTGGTTTGCGCAAGGCGCGTTCAACTATGGGAAGGTGCGGACGCGTCGCGGACAGGAAATCCAGTTTGATCAGACCCGGATGGCGAGGTTTCGGTATGATGGCAGCGAATTCGACATTACATCGCAAGGCCCCTGCAACATCTGGGGCCTTTTCATCACGAAAGAGGGGGTTACCTGGATTCAGGAGGCCAATGACTTTGGCTACCCTGCGATGGTGTTTCATGAGCACGCCAACTACCCAGGATGCTCGCAGGCGCAGTGGAAGTCCTATGCTCCTGAGTTCCCGCCCACGGCGCCGCATTTCGCCGTGGGTGGCACGGGACTCAGCGGGCTCGCGATTTCGGATGTTGGGTACTGGCCGGAGGGTTACGCGAACCGGATTTTTGTGGCCAACCCCATCACTCGAAAAATTCAGGCGATTGGCATCGATGGTGCGGGGCCGAGACCTCCCATCAGTTTGTTGGGTGATTTCGTGCTCTCCAGCGATGAGATGTTTCGCCCGGTGGCTCTCCGGCTTGGGCCGGACGGCTGCTTATACATCGTGGATTGGTACAACAAGATCATTTCCCACAACGAGGTGGCCCGCAATCATCCTGAACGCGACAAGAAGCGCGGAAGGATCTGGCGGGTGAAGCATCGTGGGACTCCCGCGTTGGAGGTCCCCAACTTCGAGCGTTTGCCTGCTGAGCAACTCGTGAGTTTGCTGGGCGCACCCAACACCACACAAAGCCATCTGGCCTGGCAGGCGATCGGGGACCGCAAACTCAATTCGCTCGCCCCGCAGCTGGGCGCCATCGTGCGGGACAATGCTCAGCCCGCGGGGCGCAGGATCGCTGCGCTATGGGCGATGGAAGCTTTGGGTGCGGAACGGCTCGATGCGCTGAGGTCCCTGGTCAAGGCAAGCCACCCTGACTTGCGTCGGGAGTCTCTGAGGGCGATGGCGGAGGTCAAGGCGCCGATCCAACATCTTGCACCACACCTTGCGACCGCCCTAACAGACTCCGATGCCTCAGTCCGGGCGGAAGCGGGTCGCAGCGCAGGCCGATTGCTGTTGCGAGACACGACGGAGCGGGATGGGTTGGATGAGCCCCATCCTTCAATCGCCATCTTGGTGGCTCTGGCCCGTCCATCGCTGGAAGGACCCACGGCGAAGAGCACGCAGCATGGCAGGGTGATCAAGGTGGGAGAGGCGTATGAAAGGGAGTTTGAGCGTTACCTGGCGCGGCTCTTTCTCGAACAGCGACCCAACCATGTGGCGGCGTTTCTCGACTCTCCGGCAGGGAGCGTGATGCCGGTCGAGAACCGGATTGTCGCAGCCTTGTCGCTTGAGGGCGCTCGCAGCGCATTGATGGTGGGAAGTTTGCTCAAGGGCTTGAAGCGACGCCCCAACCCGGAGGAGGTCCTGGGGCTGGCCCGTCACAGCGCTGAACCGGGAGTCGCGCGAGCCTTGAAAGAGCTTCTTCAGGATCCACAACAAGGCGCCGGGATTGCGGAGACCCTGTTGAATGTCCGAACGCAGTTCGATCCAGCCAGGATAAGGCCAGCGGTGACCCAAGCAGCGCAGGAACTCTGGGCTCTGCCCGAGCGCAGAGCGCTCGCCCTGGGTTTGATCTCCGGTTTCAAGCTTTCCGATTTCGAGGGTGTCTTGGACGAGACGCTGTCCACGAGTCAGCCCATCCCTTCACAGACGGAGGTGCTCGCGGTTCTTCGAGCGATGAGGGATTTGGGGGTCCACAGGATCGGAGGTCTGCTGAAACAGTTTCGAAGCCCTGACCGTGCCATCGCAGATGAGGCGGTGTTGGCTCTTGCGAGTTCCAGGAATCCCGAGGCTGGCGAGAAACTCTGCGGGATCCTGTGGAGGGATCTGTCAGCTGTCCAACGGCGGGGTGCACTTGCGGGTCTTTCCAGCTCCAAGCACGGTGCGCAGGCCATCATCAGAGGTGCCTCCGACAGCACCATCGGAAAGGACGAACTCGATCCCATCCTGCTTGAAAAGTTGCAGGCGGTGCTGGGGCAGGATCCCGGGTTGTTGGATATCATGAACCGGATGGACGGATACTTTAGGACGGCATTGCGGCTGGACGGAACGGAGGATGCCTGGGTGGCGGACACCTTCACACTCACCGGAGCCTTCACGGTGGAAGCCTGGGTCAAGCTGGATTCGGGGATTGGCAATCAGGATGGGATCCTGGGATCCCCGGGGGAGTTGGACATGAATTTTTTCGACTCAGCTTTCCGGGTGTGGGTGGGGGGCGCTACTCACGATGCGATCATCTCGCCGCGCAAGATACAGCCTGATGTGTGGACGCATGTGGCTGCGGTTCGGGATGCGAGCGGGCGCTTCAAGCTGTATGGCAACGGCGAATTGGAGCCGGCTGAAAGCGAGGTTGTCACTAAGCCGTTCACAGATCTTCGGATTGGCTGGACGGGAACCAAGGGCGGCACGAAAGGGTGGCTGACGGAGTTCCGGGCCTGGAATGTGGAACGCAAGGCCGAGGAGATTCGGGCGAACTTTGATCGAAGTTTCGAAGGGGAGGCGTTGCCGGCTGCCTTGGTGGCGTATCGTTCCGGGGCGGGATCGTGGAAAGGCGCCCAGGCAGGAGCCAAGCCTCTGAAGACGGCGGATTTTCCCCCGTTGATGACGGCGGCCGAAGCCAGGGAATCCGAAGCCCGATTCAACCGTTACCGGGCACTCGCAGCGCGGGAAGGCGATGCGAAGGCAGGGCGGAAGATTTTTGAAAGCACGTGCATGTCCTGCCATGCGGTCCAGGGCCAGGGAGGGCAGATCGGTCCCGTGCTGAACGGTGCGGGTGCCTCCGGCATGGAGTCGCTGCTCAGGAACATTTTGACCCCCGGCGCTGCAATGGAGCCGGGCTACAGGCTTTATCGCGTGGAACTGGCGGATGGCGATCTGGTGGACGGTCTCCGGGTGTCTGAGGACCAGGAAGCGGTGGTGCTCCGACGAGCCAACACCTCTGATCTGCGGATACCTCAGTCCCAGGTGCGCAGGGCTGCCTTCACCAAGATGAGCATGATGCCGGATGGGTTGTTGGATGCCCTGCCGCCCGAGGATGTGCCCCATCTCTTCGCGTATCTCCTGACGCTCCGGTAGGCCATCATTTCTTGGCCGGCTGAATCGTTCCGGCTTAGTTTCTTGTCGCCAAGCTGCGCAAACTCAGGCACATACTCCTGCGTTCGCCCAGACAACCCGTCCATTCGCAGTCGATCGGTTGTACCCCAAGCGACCGTATGCGGCTGTGAGCTCGTTGTTTTTGCCAAATGGCATCGTCCGCCGTCTTAACAATGGGTCGCCCGTTGCTGCCGGGGCCTGTTTGACTCTCAGGTCTCCCACATTGGCTCCGATCTCTACTTCCGAAGGTCTTGGTGTTGATACGCATCGACCTGGATTGAATCTGAAACCCTCGTCATCTTCCTGATCACCCCTTCATGCATACTTCAACGAAAGCTTTTTTCCTTCGCTCGCTAGTTTTCACGGCGGCGACATTCCGCTGGTTGATCGTCGGAGTTGCCTGGGTCGTGGGTGTCACTGTTCAGGCGCAGACGACGGGTGTTTCACGGGATCTTTTTCGTGGTGTCAGCACCAACGACAACACCTATGCCACCACCGTTGTCTTCACCAACCTGGTTCCATCCGCCAACTCGATCACTCCAGACTTTGAAACTCCCAATAACTTGGGAGACGCCTTTGGAGATCGGCTCCGTGCGTTCATTCTTCCCTCGATCACGGGGAATCACGTTTTCGGCATCGCCAGCGATGAATGGTCTGATCTGTTTCTGAGCGATGGCGAGTTTCCAGCCGGCCGGACACGGATCGCGTTCGTAAACGAGGCCACGGCGCCGCGTGAATACACCCGTGAACCAAACCAGCAGTCGGCTCCTGTATTCTTGGAGGCTGGAAGACGCTATTACATTGAAGCGGTTCGCAAGGAGGGACGCGGACCTGACCACCTTTCCGTTCGGTGGATCATGCCGGACGGATCTTTGGAGGAACCCATTCCAGGTCGGTCCGGGAGCGTCTTCCGGCTTTTGCCCTACCGGACCAACACCATCAACGTGCCCAGTCTCCTCGGGGCATTCCCCACGAACCTGACCTTGGCGGAAGGGCGCGAGGCTCGACTCTCTGCGGCTGCTGCCAACAACTCTCCCATCTCCTATCAATGGCAGTTGAACGGTGTGGATATCCCGGGTGCCACGACGTCCAGCTTTGTGATCAACCCCTTGGAGGTCTTGCCCAACAACGGACAACGATATCGCTGTATCCTGTCCAATTCCGTCCGGACCACCAACACCGCCGAAGTCCTTCTCACTGTCCTCGCTGACCTGACCCCGCCCACCGTCGCCCAGATACTCTACACCCAGAGCACCCGGCTCATCGTTCGCTTCTCTGAACCTCTTCTACCCGCCTCAGCCACCCGGGCTGATCAGTACGTGCTGGATGGCGGCGTCTCGGTCTTATCCGCCGTCATGGCGTCCGACTCCTCGGTGGTCCTGACAACCTCTCCGATGACCTACGGATCCACCTACAAGCTCTCAGTTTCTGGAATCCAGGACCGAATACGCTCACCGAATACCATCACTCCGGGTACCCAGGTCAGTTTTCTGGCTGTTGAGTTCAATCCCAGTGACATCGGCGCGGTCACCACCCCTTCCACGAGCACGCTCGTGCCGGGTGGGTTCGACGTCAGGGTTGCGGGGCGTGATATCGGCGGGAGCTCGGACCAGT
>VHDG01000323.1 GCA_016871475.1 Verrucomicrobiota bacterium | reverse complement strand
CAAGGGCCGCGGCAAGGGGCGTGGGACGATGGTGTTTTTGACGGAGGGGCAATCTGCAGCCGGATCTGTGGTGAGCTGCCGTGACGTGAACAACCAGGCGATCTTCGTGCTCAAGGGCAAGCCGCTGAACGTGTGGGATCTGAAGCGCGACATCGTTTACAAGAACGATGAGATGTACAATCTGATGCGCAGCCTGGATATCGAGGACACGATCGAGAACCTGCGTTATGAGAAGGTGATCCTGGCCACCGATGCCGACGTGGACGGGCTTCATATTCGCAACCTTCTGATCACTTATTTCTTCAAGTTTTTTGAGCCGTTGGTTCACGACGGCTACCTGTATGTTCTGGAGACGCCGCTGTTCAGGGTGCGGAACAAACAGAAAACGATATACTGCTACACCGAGGCTGAGCGGGATGCCGCTGCATCGGAGATGGGAAAAAGCGCAGAGATCACACGGTTCAAGGGACTCGGAGAGATTTCGCCGGCTGAGTTCAAGCAGTTCATCGGAAAGGAGATGAGGCTGAGCAGGGTGGAGCACGCTCCCAAGACCGACGCCTCCAGCATCCTCGGTTTTTACATGGGCAAGAACACTCCGGAACGCAAGGAGTACATCATGGGGAACCTGGTGGTCACGGCGGAGGATTGAAGGGTGGCCAGACGTGAAAGCGTGGGTTGGGATATGGAGTTGGAATTTTAAAGATTTTACAGCATGAGCGACGACAAGAAGGCAGCGTCCCCGGGGGGGACAGAGGGAAAACAGAACGGATCCACCAACGGCTCGGAGATCGTAGCCGAGACAACAGCGGCTGCGGAGGCGCTCGCGATGGCGAAGCCTTTTGAGCCCGGCAAGATTGAGCTGGCATTCCATCGGCGGATCAACACGGGATTCCTGCAGTATGCGTCCTATGTGATCCGGGATCGCGCCATTCCAAACCTGGGCGATGGCCTGAAGCCGGTGCAACGCAGGATTCTGTGGTCGTTGAAGGAGAAGGATGACGGCCGTTTCATCAAGGTGGCGACCATCTCGGGGCATTGCGCGCAGTATCACCCCCACGGTGAAGCGGCGATCTCGGATGCGCTGGTCGTATTGACCAACAAGCGCTATCTGATCGAAGGGCAGGGCAACTACGGGAACATCTTCACGGGGGACCCTGCAGCTGCGCCTCGGTACATTGAATGTCGGCTAACCGAGCTGGCGCGGGAGGAAGTCTTTAATGACGAGCTGACGACGTTTGTTCCCAGTTATGATGGACGCAACCAGGAGCCGGTGCTGTTGCCGTGCAGGCTTCCATTGACCCTGATGCTTGGAGCCGAAGGCATCGCTGTCGGACTTGCATGCAAGATTCTGCCGCACAACTTCCCTGAGTTGCTCGAGGCGCAGATTGCGATTCTCAAGAAGGAACCCTTCAAGCTCCTGCCGGACTTTTTTACCGGCGGCTTGATGGATGCCCGGGATTACCGTGACGGTGCTGGAACCATCAAGGTGAGGGCCAAAATCAAACCCCGTGACGAATCCTCAGTTGTCATCAAGGAAATCCCCCCCGGAACCACCACCGAGTCCCTCATCAACTCGATCGAGGACGCTGCGAGGAAGGGCAAGATCAAGATTCGAAGCATCAACGACTTCACCTCCGAGGATGTCGAAATAGAGATCAAGGTGCCGAGCGGTGTCAGTGTCGATAAGCTGATTGATGCCCTCTATGCCTTTACGGATTGTGAGGTGTCGATCTCGAGCAGGATCATCGTCATCAAGGACAATCGTCCTGTGGAGATGACTGCATCGGAGGTTCTGCGGGAGAACACGGCGCAGCTGGTTGAGCTGTTGAGACAGGAGCAGGAGCTGCGGGAGAGAAAGCTTCACCAGGAACTGCATGTCCGCACCCTGGTGCGGATTTTTGTGGAGAACCGGATCTACAAGAAGATCGAGCAATGCAGGAGCGGGGAGGCGGTGAAGGAGGCGATAGTGGATGGGTTCAAGCCGCATCGCAAAGAGATGCTTCGAGACCTCTCGGAGGATGACATCACGATGCTGCTGGACGTTCGCATCCGCCGAATCTCCCTCTTCGACATCCAGAAGCATCGCGAGGAGATGGGGAAGATCCAGGCTGAGCTCGCTGAAACGCAGAAGAATCTGAAGAATCTGACGCGGTTTGCGATAGGGCGCTTGCAGGGCTTGCTGGAGAAGTACGGGCCTGTTTATCCACGGCTTACCAAGTCGAGTCGCCACGACGAGATTGATGCGCGGGAAGTGGCCTTCAAGGCCTTCAAGCTCGCCTATGATCGCGAGTCGGGTTACCTGGGGTCGAAGGTGTCAGGGGAGGAGTATCGGACTGAGTGCACGAAGTTCGACAAGATCCTGATGGTGTTCAAGGATGGGCACTACAAGGTATTGGAGCTTCCCGAGAAACTCTTTGTCGGGCCCGACCTGGTTTATTGCGCCGTCGCCGATCGGGATCAGGTGTTCACGTTGGTGTACTCGACGCGGGACGCGGCTTACATCAAGCGTTTCACGTTCGGCGGGGTGATCATGAACAAGGAGTATTTCTGTACGCCGCTGAAGGCCAAGGTCCTGTTTTTCGAACCGGGCACACCGGCGCAGTTGTACATCCGGTACAAACCAGCGCCCCATCAGAAGATCAACCAGCAGGTGTGTGACCCGTCTGAAATCGAGATCAAGAGCGCCAAGACCCTGGGCCGGCAACTGACCATCAAGGACATTGGGAGCATCGGAAGCAAGCCCACCCGCGGCTGGGATTCGGAAGCGCCCCTCTCGAAGTTGCAGTTCATTTAAGTTGGGATGCAGGCATCGGTTTGCCGGGAGTCGGACATTGACTACGAATTTCCCTTGATCCGACCCGGTTCGTTGTTACATTCGCGCCTCCTTCGGCCCTGGTGTGCAGGGTTTGACTGGTTTTTCTTTCGCTCCTGAGCAACTCAACATCGTGAAAGTATTCAGCGGCAACTCGAACCTTCCGCTTGCCAAGTCCATCGCAGACTGCATCGGCGTGGAACTCGGCAAGTCCACCGTGACCGCATTCCCGAACGGGGAGACTTTCGTCAAGATCGAGGAAAACGTACGGGGTGAGGACGTTTATGTCGTGCAGTCGACGAGTCCGCCGACCAACCATCATCTGATGGAGATGTTCATCATGATCGATGCGCTCAGGCGGGCGAGTGCTTCGCGGATCACTGCTGTTATCCCTTTTTATGGGTATGCCCGGCAGGACCGCAAGGATCAGCCCCGGGTACCGATCACAGCCAAACTGGTTGCGAATCTTATCGTGACAGCAGGTGTCTCACGGGTTTTGACCATGGATCTCCATGCTCAGCAGATTCAGGGCTTTTTTGACATCCCCGTGGACCACCTCTATGCGGCACCGGTTATCTACGAGTACCTCAAGAAGCTAAGTCTCAAGGACTTGTTGGTCGTAAGTCCGGATGTGGGGGGGTTGAAGATGGCCTACGCTTACTCCCAGGCTTTGGAGACCGAATTGGCGATCGTTGCCAAGCGGAGGAAAAGCCCCAAGGACGTGGAATCCACGGCTGTGATTGGCGAGGTGGCGGGGAAGAATATCTTGATGGTGGATGATTTGACTGAGACGGCCGGGACGTTGTCGGCGGCGGCAGACCTCTTGCGGAAGAGCGGAGCGCGGGAGATTCGTGCCTGTGTAAGTCATGCATTATTGAACGACATAGGTATAGCGCGGCTTCAAAAATCAGGGATTGACGAACTAATAACGACTGATACTGTCGCCCGCCCGTCAATCAGCGGGGTGAAAATAACCACCTTGTCCGTGGCGGGTTTGCTGGGCGAGGCGATCAAACGGATTCACAGCAATTCGTCGGTGACCTCGCTCTTTGAATTCAAGGGTGGGCGAACCAGCTAGCCTTGTTGGGCTTTGGCTTGGGATTGACCGATGGAAATAACGACAGACAAACGATGAAATCTGCTCCGCTTAATGCATTTGTGCGAAACGCGTCCGGCCACAACGCCGTGAAGAAGCTGCGATCCAGCAACCGCGTTCCCGCCGTTATCTACGGCCGCACGACGCAACCTCAAAACCTTGAGCTTGATGTAAAGGAACTCGAGACCCTGATTCATCACTCTGCGTCGGAAACCCTTTTGGTTGATCTCTCTGTCGCTGAAGACAAAGCGCGCCCCAAGCGCCTCGCGCTGGTGCAGGAGATTCAGCACCACCCGTTGAACGGAAGCCTGTTGCACATTGATTTTCATGAGGTGGCTGCGGATGAAACGGTGACGATCACTGTCCCCGTAGAGCCGATGGGCGAGGCTACCGGCGTGAAGACGGGCGGCGGTACGCTCGAACACGTCCTTTTCAAGCTGCGCGTCCGGGGCCTGCCGAAGGACATTCCCGAGGTGATCACGGTGGATGTTTCGGCTCTGGAGATCGGCAAGGCCATTCACATCGGTGAGATTCCCTCCCTTGCTGGAGTGGAAATCCTGGGTGACAAGAAGCTTCCCGTCTTCTCCGTGGCTGCTCCGGTGACTGAAGCACAGGAAGCTGATACTGCGGCTGCTGCGACGCCGACCGCAGGCGAGGTCGAGATGATCAAAGAGAAGAAGGACGACGCTGCGGGTGCTGAGAAGGCTGGCGGCGACAAGAAGGCCGCGGAGAAGAAGAAGTAAGGCAGAGCGCCCGGATTCGGGAGTGAACCCAAAACGCGTTGGACAATCTTTGGCTGATCGCGGGGTTGGGGAATCCGGGACGGGAGTATGCGCGAACCCGGCACAACGCTGGGTTCTTGGTGGTGGAAGAATTTGCGCGACGGAGCGGTTTGGCATGGGGTTCCGAGAGTCGTTTTCAAGCTCGGGTTGCAAAGGCCGCCACGCCGCAGGGGACGTTGGTGCTGTGCATGCCGCAGACTTTTATGAACGCAAGCGGCGAGTCAGTGGGTGGCTTGGCCCGCTTTTTTAGAATCCACCCCTCGCATGTTCTGGTGGTTGTGGACGATGCAGATTTGCCGTTGGGAACCATCCGGTTACGGCCGGGTGGAAGCAGCGGCGGACATCACGGTTTGGATTCGGTAGAGCAGTTTCTGGGGACGCGGGATTACCCCAGGCTGCGAGTGGGAATTGGCAGACGGACGGACGGACAGCGTGACATTGCGGGATATGTCTTGAGCCCCTTCACGGTGGAAGAGCGGCCGTTGCTTGAAAAAGTGCTGGATCGATGCGTGCGACAAATGGATTGTTGGCAGGTGCAGGGTCTGGCAAGAGCCATGAATTTGTATAACGGGTCGGAAGATTCTGAATAACGAAAAGGCAATAGCGTGAAAAAGTACGAAGGTCTGTTCA
>VHDG01000322.1 GCA_016871475.1 Verrucomicrobiota bacterium | reverse complement strand
TGGATACTTACCTCCCTGACCACGACGAACTGAGAGGACTGCTCAACGCCGGACACAAACGCGGCGCGAAGGCTTACCGCTGCGAGGGTGATCGGAACGAAGTCCGAGGATTCGCAGCGTTCGCCCCGGCGGCGCTGGCAGGCATAGGCAACCTGCCGGGCACTTTGCACGACCGCTCGATCATCATCCGTTTGGTGCGGGCCAAACCTGGCGAGGTTTCCGCCCGCTTTGATTCGCGGCGGACGCAGGCGGAAGCCGAACTGTGCGGCAAGCTGACGCGATGGGGGATGGACAACGCATCAGCGCTGGAGAAATGCGACCCGATCTTGCCCTCGGACATGTTCAACCGCATCGCTGATAACTGGCGTCCGTTGTTCGCCATTGCTGCGGTGGCTGGCGGCGACTGGCCCACACGTGCAGCGGAGGCATTCCGGAGCCTCACGGCGACCGACGATATTGAGGCGCATGGAATCGGCGTTTGGTTACTTTCTGATATTCGCGCCCAGTTCACTGCGGCGAACACAGACCGGTTCTCCTCCGGCGACCTGGTGGAGGCATTGCACCAAATCGATGGTCGACCCTGGGCCGAGTTCGGCAAGGCTCGCCGCGCCATCTCAACGAATCAGCTTGCGAGCTTGCTCCGGCGATTTGGCGTGAGTTCACGGGGGATTCGCGTCGGTAACCATACACCCCGGGGTTACATCCTGGGGGACTTTGCCGACGCCTTTGACCGCTACCTTCCGCCCTCCCCCAATTTAGAGTGCAACAGTGCAACAACACCCGCAGACATTGGCGATTCTCGGCCAGTTCAGCCGCAACAGCTCTCTGGACTGTTGCAGTCGCAAACCATGACATCGACCACTATTGACAGTGGTTGTTGCACTGTTGCGGCTCCCAAGCCGGATCCTTCAATGGATGCCCTCAACCCGGAGGTTCTGAATGTCTAACCCCGCGCTGATCCTCGCCCGGTGTCATCGTGCGGGCTTGCGCGTTTGGCGAAACGGTTCGTACATCAGCATCGCGCCCGCCCGGCTCTGCCCGCCCGACTTGGTGGAGTCGATTCGCGCAGCTAAACCTCAACTCCTCAAGTTCCTTGATGAACCGGGTCTACAGGACCTCACGGGCGATTGCTTGCCGTGGGTCCATACCGCACGACAGGTGTTGGGAGGTGAGTTCGATCATGGCGACCGCAGCCTGCTGGAGAGTCTGCTGATCGGTGTGCGCAACATACCGCACCCAGCCTGCTGGACCGCCAGGTCTAAGCTCGAAACGATGCTATCCCGTGCAACCGGGAAGGGTTCCTTGCCCGACTAAGAGGATCCACCACACAGATGGCGGATGACTCGCAGATCGGGTCTGGCAGATCCCCGACTTCAAAGGCCGACAAGGCGCAACTTCTCCGCGCGCGGTTGCTCAAAGTTCTTCCTCGCACGAATCGATCCTAATCCGCTTCAGACTCCGTAGCAGGTCGGAAATCCGTCGTCGCTCAGCCTTCCTGGCCTCTCTTGCCTCCAGGCGTTTGTGACGAGACCCATGCACCCGCCAGCGCTTCAACTGGGCGGGTTGCGGCGGGAACTGCCCGGCTTCGACCGCTCGTTGCCGCCTGATGGTCGCGTTTGCCCAGAGGCGTGGATGCTGTGCCTTGAGGTTGAAGTATTGCTCGGGGGAGAGCTTGCAGTGTCTCGCGGCGGAAAGCTCCAGGTCGAGGGTGACCTGTGCGTGCAGAGGCGTGCGGTTGAAGATTTCCCAGACCAACAGGCGGGTCCTCCGCATGCCCGGGGTGCGGTATTTGACGGGATGTTGGAGTGAGGTGCTTCCGTTCGAACAATCCAGAGTTTTCATCGCGCCATCCTAGCATGCACCCCAGGGCATTTCACCCCGCCTGCCTCACTGGTTCCACTACCCCCTCCGGTTAACGAATTTCTTTCCTCTTAACTCCTGCCGGTGACTTGCGAGAGGCAACCTTCAGACGAAAGATGTTCGTCGGGCCAAACTGGATGATGAGATTGTAGCCTTGATGCGCACCTTTTGGAAAAGCGCGCTTGCTGCCATATTCCGACGGCTATCGGGTGCCCCCTTTTGGTCATTGTCGTCGTCCGTATAGATGCGAGAAGTATGAGACTTATCAGCCCCCCCCCGCCACCAGCGGTGCTACACGAGGGTTACGGTTCTTCCCTCAGCTGTGCGGCCTTTGCCACTCCCCGCGCCGCCCCACTCTCAAAGTGGCTGGTTTTCATTCGCCCATCCCTGGCTGGTCTTGACCGCCCGCTGACAGCTACGGAGAGAATCGCAGCCGATGGTGACCGTTTTGCTGGCAACCAACGCTTTCTCTCGGACCACCTTTGTGCTATCAAACTTCTCCATGAAGCCGCTGAAACCTCTTCTCATCCTCGCCTCGCTTCTGCTGATGCTTCCCGGCGCGGCCCAGCAAATCCCCGTCAACAGTTCCATCGGCTACGATGTTGCGAACTGGTCCAACAGCATCGTCCATACTTGGGAATCCATTCCGACCACGCTCTACAAAATCTTTACTACGACCGCGCTCGGACAACAACCTTGGGTACCACTCAATCCCAGCCCGATTTGCTCGTCGAACAACCTCGTCCGCTTCCGTGACACCAACAACCATCCTACCCGCTTCTACCGCCTCCACTCGCCGTGAGGGAGCGTCACTGACATTACAGAGGGAACGGCGTCCCAGGCTGGACGTCGAAGTGGTGAAGCGTTCGGACTACACAACAGGGTTCAAGGCGCTGCCTTGGCGATGGGTCGTGGAGCGGACCTTTGCGTTAGCCCAATAAGTGATCGTAAAAAGAAAGTAGAAGCACTGCCGATGACTCGTGAAGACATGATTCACAGATTAAGACAAGTGGCACCGATCGTCACGCAAGTGACAGGAACTACCGACATGGGCTACGAGTTCTCCGCGGTTGTTCCCACTGGAGTGATATATGCCGAACCCGGAATGCTCTTAAGCTACTCAGGTGGCGAGTGGCCGCCTTTTCAATGGGAAGACAAAACGGACGAAGAACATGAAAAGCTGCTGAGGGAGTTTCTGCTCGATGAGGGATGGATAGTAACGGCATGGGAAGACTTGAGTGATGAGAAACTTAAGCAATTGCTTGAAGAGGTCAACAACCTTCAATCTTCTGATGAAGACGACGAAAGCCCAGATGGTGACAAAGGGCAGGCACCAACATTTAGCTGCTGAGCATGGCGCCAGAAGACAATAAAGGGGCTAACCCTGAAGGGGTATTGCTGCGCAACGAAGGGAAGCCAGCACCCGCGGTTCAACACCTAGCCGACGGGGAGCTGACGCAGGTTGGCCTATGGCTTTCGCCGTGGATGCAGAACGGATTGGTTCTTTTCATTCACCCCTGATCCTGTAACTTCCCCTCATGCCGCCACCCGACCGATTGAGACCCGAGCGCGTCTCTGCCACGTCGCCGCGTAGCGGCCTAGTTCATCACCAAATCGGTCCAGCGGACGGGAGCCAGCCGATTCGCACAGAGACAAATCGATCGTCATCGGCGGCTGCCTCCCGTCGCTGACCTTTGCGTTAGGTGTCATATCGCACGTCATGCCAATTCCAGACTACCAAGCAACAATGCTCCCGCTTCTGCGGTTCGCCGGTGATGGTTCGGAGCACTCGTTGCGCGACGCTATCGAGTCGCTTGCTGGCGAGTTCAAGCTTTCGGATGACGAGCGGCGCGAGTTGCTCCCCAGCGGCCAGCAGGAGGTGTTCGCCAATCGCGTGGGTTGGGCGCGCACCTACATGAAGAAGGCTGGTCTTCTACGTGCCACACGCCGAGGATTTTTCCAGATTACCGACCGCGGACAGAGCGCGCTCGCGCAGAAACCTGCACTGATAGACGGCAAGTTTCTTGACCAGTATCAGGAGTTTAGAGAGTTCAAGGCGCTGCGGAAACAGCCCGCCACCAACGGGGAGCCGGAAGAGGAGGAGCAGACACGCACGCCGGAGGAGGCATTGGAGCGCGCTTACCAGAATTTGCGCGCTGACCTGGCGGCGGATCTCCTCACCCAAATCAAGCAGAGTCCTCCTGCACTTTTCGAACGGCTGGTTGTCGAGCTTCTCGTCAAGATGGGATACGGAGGCAGTCGGAAGGACGCAGGACGCGCCATCGGCAAGAGCGGCGACGAGGGGATTGACGGCATCATCAAAGAGGACAGGCTCGGCTTGGATATCATCTACATTCAGGCCAAGCGCTGGGACAACACCGTAGGCAGACCTGAGATTCAAAAGTTTGCCGGAGCACTTCAGGGGCAGCGAGCGCGCAAAGGCATCTTCATCACCACTTCGAATTTCTCCCGCGAGGCACACGACTACGCTTCGCGCATTGACAGCAAGATTGTTCTGATTGACGGAGAGCAGCTTGCCCAGATGTTGATTGACCACAACATCGGTGTCGCATCTGTCGCCAGTTATGAAATCAAGAGAGTGGATTCAGACTATTTCACCGAACAATGAGACCTAACCCTCACCGCGCCGGAAGAAATCTGTCATCCTCTCACAGTTAACGGCGTTCGCTCCCGAGTAGCTGGTTTGTATTTGCTAGGTGATATTGAACGGCCAGAGGGATTTGAGAAGAGCAGATCAACCGGAGCCGGGCATGGGACCCGAGTTCGAGGGTGAGGGGCTCGGGAGAGGGTGGCGAGAGCTCGACTTCGGTGAAGGAAATGTCCTGTGGGGCGGGGCTGGATCGCTTGAGCCATTGGATGAGGGTGGTGTAGGGCAACGCGTGCTGGCGTGCGAAGGCGTAGGCGGAGAGACCGCTGCGTTTGAACTGCGCGACCATCCGCTCTCGACGGGCGGCGGCTTTGGGACCTCGGCGTGGGATGCGTGTGGAGTCGTTCATCCACCAGCATGTAGCATGCAGATGGCCCCTCAGACTAGGCGGTCGCTAAATTACCGTTTACGCCCTTTTTACTGTCCAACTTTGTAGAGCAGGCCCAGAACCAGGACATGCGTGGGGGTAAAATTTAGGTTTCCAGCACTCTTCTCCGCGGATTTAGGGGGCGGGAATCCTCAATCCGTCGCATCTGAAAGGTTCTTCTCTTGCAATAACACCCGAGAATGCTGACGATGAAATCTCAGAAGCAATAAGCAATACCTATCAGCCATGAGAAGCTCCATACTTTTCACCGCAGTTGCGGTAGTTCTGTTTCTCTTGGCCACTTCACGAGACACACTCGCTCAATCAACTTCCGACACGAGCCCCGTGCTGGATCTTAAGTATGTTGTCCCAGGGTTCGAACTGAACGTCCCAGCAGAGCCGGAAGCAGGGGGGACGTCCCCCGTTTAGTTGAAACTCGGTTGGTG
>VHDG01000321.1 GCA_016871475.1 Verrucomicrobiota bacterium | reverse complement strand
CGATACAGCTGCATCGCCAGCGGCATGATTCGCTGAGCTTCACTCAACCGACCCACATCAATCACCTTCGACCCACGCGCAACGCCCGGGGCCGCAGAGAGAGTCTCCGCAATTTGCCGGATGGATGCCGCCTGCTCCTTGGTGCCATAGACCATGAGGCGGGCACCAGAGGCATCAGGATAAAGGGTGGCAGGCTTGATCGTCTTGCCTTGCGACTGTTCGGAATAGATCTGGCTGATTTTCGGCAAAGCCTCCGATACGTTCACATTCTTCAGTTCCAGAGTATGCAGCTCCCTGACTCCCTGATCGGGCTTCGCATCCAACGCGGCTACCACCGTCTCAATCTGGGCAAGCACTCCGGGCGATGCCATTGCGATAAGCCGCTTGCCCGCAGGCTCGGGAGTAAGGGTGAGAAGATGCGATGTCGAACGATTCGGGTTCTGGGCAGCGAACACATTGAGCACCAGCGCCGCCAGCCCATCGACGTCCTCGGATTTCACATCGATGATCCGGAGAATGCGCTCTTTCGAGTCTGTCTCGCCGTCCAGTTTCTCGATGACTGAAGCCACATCGGAGAGATCCGTGCGGGTTCCGGACACGATCAACGAATTGGACTTATCATCCGCAGTGACCGTCATCCGTCGGATCGGCATGCCTCGAGTGTCGAACCGAAGCATTGCATTGGAAACAATCGGCGCGAGCATCGTGGCCTCCGCCATGTTCAGTTTGAACACCCGGGCTCCGGGAGCTTGTTCGGGTGCCTGATCGAGCTGTTTGACGAGGTCGGCCACCTGACCGATTTCCTCCCGCGCTCCCGTCACGATGATCCGGTTGGCGGTGGCGTCCGGAACGATCTTGGTTTGTGTGACGTAATCCGCCCCCCGCTGATCTTTCAAGAGCTCAGCGAAAAGAGAGTTGAGCATGGGCGATATCGCATTCGCCTCCGTGGACTTCAGCTCCAGGATTCGAAGCTCCCTGGGACCGGTGCCCGACTGTGTATCGAGCTGGGAAACGATCTGAGACGCCGCCTCAACCACATTGGGATCTCCAGAGATGACCAGGCTGTTGCTGCGGCCATCGACCATCACACGCACCTGCTGCCCAGGATTGTTCAAACTTTTCTCAATGATTCCCACCAGCTCCGAGGCGGATCCGCTCCGGAGTCTAACCACCCTTGTTTCCTCCTTCGCCGGACGCCGGCCCTCAGGGTCGAGCTGTCGAATGATGGCCTCCACCCGGGCGATTTCCTTCTCCGAACCGCTGACCATGATCCGGTTGTTCTTGGGTTCTGCCAAAAGCGTCGCGGGCCCGCCCACGGGATCAGGCTGGCCCCGCAGCTGTTCCTGATAGAGCTGCTGCACGAGCGAACTCAACTCGGGCGCAGACCGGGCGAATACTTCCACTCCTCGAAACTGCCGGGGAGCGGCTGTCGCAGGCGTGGTATCGAACTGCTGGATCAGTGTTTTCACCCGCTCGAGATCACGCTCTGAGGCGAGCACGATGATCTGCCGCCCGGTGGGATCGGCCATGAGACTTGGAGCCGGTTGACCCGGGTCATCAGACAACTGCGCCACCAGCTGGTTCACGGTGGCAATGACCTCTGAAGCAGGCTTCGAATGCACGGGGATCACCGTCATCTCGCGACGCGGGCGATCCGGCGCGATGTCGATCACGCTGGCGGCCAGCTTGATCTCCCGAATCTGATCGTCGGTCGCCGTAATCAGCAGCCGGTTGTTCGCTGCATCCGCCAGGATCGAGGGCTTGGGCACATCCTGATACTTGCGATCCATCATCCTCTCGTTCACCAGGCCCTGAATGCTCGGCAATGCCACCTCGGTTCGAACGTGGCGCAGGCTGATGATTTCAAGACGACGGGCCTGCGACTCCACCCGATCAGAGCGCAGCTGCCGCACGAGGGTTTCGATGCGCGCGATGTGGTCATCGCTGGCGGTGACAATCAGGCGGCTTGAATCCGGGTCCAAAAGGATCTTCGCATGGGCTGACACACCCAGCGTGCCGTCGCTCACCTGGTTGCGATACAACTGCTCCACGAGGGGCTGGATGCGACGAGCCTCGGCGGCAGAGCCGACCTCGATGAAACGCGTCTGCATCGGCGTGGGCTGGGTGGTGCCGGTCTCGAGCTGGGTGATGATGTCGGTGGCGATCTGGATATCGCCGGGGCTTCCGCTCACCACGACGCTTTGACTGGCGGGATCCCAGCTGATGCTGGCGGTGGTTGAAGGCTGGCCTGAGGACGACCGACGGGTAAGCGCCTGGGTCAGGATGCCGGCGACATTGGTGGCTTCGGAAGCCCGGGGACGGAAGACCTTGGTCAGCTGAACAGTCTGGCTGCGCAGCGGGACGTTGGGGCCCGCGGCTTGTCCGTGGATGGGTTTGTCCACGCGGTTGATCAGCTGTTCGATTTGTTCAAGCTGCCCGGGTATGGGAGCCGCCACGATCAGCCGGTTCTGATTGTTGTTGTTGTCCACGATCAACCGCGCCTTCGTCGCAGCAGCGGCAGCCGTTTCGCCGGGAGCGGCTATCGCAGGAACCGCCTGTCGGATCATGTTCGCAAGATCTTCCGCCTTCACGGTCTGGGGATAGTAGATGCGAACATCGCCACCCGGACCGTCCTTCTGCTCAAAGCGGTTGATAAGCTCCTCCGCAAGTCCAATGCGCTCGCGCGGACCGAACAACACCAGGGTCCGGGATGCGTCGTCGTACACGGCCGTGATGTAGTCGTTCGGATCGGGCGGAAGAACCTCCATCACCTTCGTGTTCGGGTTGTACGTCGTCCGCTTCGGAGCCGTGGCCATGCCGAATGTGCGGTTCAGAAGATCGCTCACAATCGCACCCGACGCGTTCAGCAGGGTGTAGGTCTTCATCTGCCGATCAATCGTCGCCTCGGTATCGATCGTGCTCAAAAGCGTCTTGATGCGCTGAATGTTGGCCAGGCGATCTGTGACAATGAGCCCACGGCCCTTTGAAAGACTGGCCACGGATCCTGCTGAAGACAACATGCTCGTGATCGCATCTCCAATCTCCTTGGAATCCAGATTCTTCACGTCCAACACCACCGTCACCACCTCGCCGGGCCGGACGTCGCCGGTGTGATCCACGCCGCGAAGAATCTTCAAAGGCATGGAAGGCAGTTCGCGAAAGGGCACAAGACGGAGGTAATGGCCCGATTCCACCAGCATCACCCCTTTCATCGAGAGGATGAGATTCAGAGTTTCGAGCGCCTCCGGATAGGAGTAGGCGATGGGATCGTTGTAGGTGAGCGTGCCGGCAATGTTCGTGTCGGAAAGCAGCGGCTTGTTGGCCATCAAAGCAAACCGTTCAATCACGTCGGAGTACGGAATTCCATCGAATTGAAATCGGATGTTCTGCGCCGCAGCGGCTGCGACACCCTCCTTGGCACCTGCCGCTTGTGAAGCTGGCGCGCTGACCGCAGCGGGCGGAGCCGACGTGGAAGCCGGTTGCGCAGCCAGGGTGAGCACCGTTGCGGAGCCCAGCATCCATACCAAGAATAACGAGTTTACGATCGCCATAGATATATACAGGGATGGATTGGACTCCGCACAGCAGCCGATCCGTCAAAAAAGTTTCATGGCACCCAGGCCATCTTCAAAGGCGGCTGCTCTTTCGGAAGAGCACCGCTTGCTGCCTCACTGTCGGGCAGGAGTTGAAGGCGGAAGCTCAGCGGCAACGAGCTTGCGCTTGTCTGCGAGGGTCCGTCCACGGTCAACAGCCCAGATTTCCTCGCCAATTTTCACCAGGACGCGGCTCGAGCTGATGGAGCCGCCTGTTCCTGGTATCGGCAGCGGGCGATAATCCACAGTCAAAATCGTACCGCCCGCAAACGCATCACCCGGCTTGTAGCGCATTGTCTTCTGGTTCACCAGATCTCTCACGTGCACCTCCGGCTCCCCCAGCCACTCGGAAAGTGACACCACTCTGAACGACTCGGGTCCCGGAGGCCTAGCGCTTGCCGCCGGCCCAGCCTGCCCCTGAGAAGCCAGCGCAGGAGGCGGCGGTGGGGCGGGACGCTTGATGTAGGGTCGTAGCAGATCTCTCTCAACCAGGCCATCAAGCATTCGTCGCTGCGGGGTATCCAGGCTTGGCGGCGACGGAGGATCCTTCCTCACCACTTCCGGTGCAGGGTCCAGAACAAGTGTCAGGTATCGAAACCGAACCTTGACCAGCCCAGGCAGATCGCTGGGCGTCAAAGACAGCCCATCAATCCGGTGAAGCCAGGAGGATTGGTCGAGCACATGAACCAGGTTGACCACGTTGGACAGCGGACCCTCGCCCTGGATGGTCCAGCCGATCTCGTTCGCTCCGGGAAGCTTTCGGGGCCCAAAAGGAAGCCGGGTGAACTCGGTGTCCACCAGGCCACCCGAGAGAATCGTGCGGGTAACCACCTCACCCGACTTCGCACTGGCTTGATCGATGTTGTCCGCAAAGGTCCGCAGCGCCAGCTGCTTCATCCGATCCTCGGTCTCGAAGTACGCACGTCGCTCGCCCTGCGCCTTCGAAAGCTTGTCTCGGAGCACAGCGGTCTTGCGGTCGATATCCTTGAGCGGTTTCATGATGAACGAACGGACCAGGAAACCTCCTGCAAATAAGACGAGCAACCCGCCTACTGCAGCTGCGAGAATTTTCTCCCGTGAATTCATCAGCGGGCTCCTCCCCGATAGATCGCTGGGTCCAGGGATCCATCATCCGCAGGTCTGGGCGTGGGCTTCACCTTTGCGAGATCGATCTTGAGCTTCTCCGGCACCAGCAGCTCCACGTTTGAGCGGAACTCGTAGCCGAATCGATCGGCTCCCGGACTGATGGCCAGTGGCTTGACCTCATACCCGGCCGCTCGGAGCTGTTTGTCCATCTTGGTCAAAAGCTCGCCGCTGCGGGCCTGCACGGTCATCCGTATCAAACCCTGCGCCCCCACGGAAAAGCTCGTCAGATAAACTTCCTCGCTCGGCGGCATCACAGCGCTGATATGCGCGTAATGAGCCATCCAATCAGGGCCGGGCTTCATCCATTCGTCCACCGCTGCGGCCTGAGTCATCATTCTGCGATATAACGGGCGGTTCTTTTCCGCATTGGTCAGCTGCAGGGCCACGGAACGGTTCTCCGCCGTGCGCTGGCGAATCATATAGGCCCGAACCGCCAACACGAACACCATGATCGCCGCCGCCGCCGCCACTCCGGCCAGAAGCCGGATGCGTCCCATGTCGCGTGCCACCGCCGGACGCTTGGGGTGCAGAAAGTCAAATGGCAATCCGCGGGGATCACCCAGCCCCAAAGCCAGACCGATGGCAGCCGTGGCACCCGCGATGAGTTC
>VHDG01000320.1 GCA_016871475.1 Verrucomicrobiota bacterium | reverse complement strand
TCATCCGCAGCGATTTCATCGATGGTTGGCCACGGCCTGGCCCAGGGTGGTCCGAAGCAAAGGGTTCTTCTGGCTGGCAACCCGGATGGACTTCATCGGCGAATGGTCCCAAGCGGGCGGAGTGTGTCGCAACCAACCTGTGGGAGAATGGTGGGCCACCATCCCCAAGTCGCGCTGGCCTGATCGCGACGAGGATGCCCGCGCGGTATTGAAGTTGATGCAGAAACCGTGGGGCGATCGCCGTCAGGAAATCGTGGTGATCGGCATCGCCATGGATGAAGACGAGGTCCGGGCTGGATTCGACGCATGCCTGCTGACCGATGACGAAATGGCCCTTGGTCCCGAGGGCTGGGCGGCTTTTCCTGATCCATTTCCGCGTTGGACCCGCAAAGTGCTCACACCCGAGGAGGCCGAGCAACACCTCCAAACTCCTGCCCGGCGCTGACCTATGCCCATCTATCTCTACGAAACCATCCCGGCAAAACCAGGCGAGCCGGCACGCCACTTCGAAAAGAAGCAAAGCATGGCGGAGCCAGCACTCACGCACGATCCCGAGACTGGCGTTCCCGTGCGCCGGGTGATTCAAGGTGGCTATCTGAACACCAAGCGGTGGACCAAAGGGTCACCCGCACCCAGCAAGACAGGAATGAACAGCGACGCCGCCTCCACCAGCGGTGGTTCGTGCTGTGGCATATCCGGCTGTGGCCCCCACTAGATTGAACTTCATATGACACCACTGGTTCTCATCACCGGGTTTCTTGGCAGCGGCAAGACGTCGCTGCTCCGCCAACTGTTACCTCAGCTCAAGGCTGGAGGCGCCCGGCCTCACGTGATTCTAAATGACTACGTAAATGCCCAACTGGACTCCGATTCCTTGCGGGACATAGTCGAGGACATCCGCCCTATCACCGGGAGCTGCGTATGTTGCAACTCCATGGAACAACTGCTCGGAACGCTCGAAGACTTGCAACTGGACGGTGGCGACGTCGTGTTGGTGGAAGCCAATGGTACCACGGACCCCCTCCCGCTTCTCGAGTCCTTTGTGCTCTCGAACCGCCTCAAGTCACGGTTCACGTGTGTTCAACAGGTGGTTCTGGTGGATCAAAAGCGTTGGCAGAGGAGAGGCCATCATAACGAGCTGGAGCGAATGCAGGTCCGAACTGCAACCCATTGGATCGCGACTTGGTGCGATGCCGTCGATACAGAACGAGCCGAGTCCACCGTACGTGATGTGGCGAAGGTGAACAGCAGAGTGCGGAAGACGACAGCGGACGAGTATGTGAATGAATTGCTGGCGTTGATCCAGTCTGGGGAAGATGCCAGGGATGTGAATCAGGTAAGGCTCGCACCTCGCTTACAACTCCACGGCGGAGGGTTCGGCGTCCCGGGCGTGGCTTCAAGGGGTGGCTCTTCTCTCGTCGCAGGGCTCCCAAAGCTTTCAACAGGGCACGACCATTCGCTTGCTCACCGCTTTACGGCGTTGCAGATCCCGTTGGCCAGGGGTTTGCATCCTCTGCAAGTCGTTGGATGGCTCTCCTCCCTGCCCTCGGAGGTCATCCGTGCCAAGGGGGTGGTGGAGTTTGCTGGGCAACCTGATCGTTTCCACATTTTTCAACGTGTGGAGGATCAGGTTTCCTTCAAGGAGTCCCTGTTGCGACCCGCAAGCGACCATTGCCTCGCCATCCTGGTCGGGGTCGGGCTGGATGAGACCGCGCTAACCCAAGATGCAATGGGCAGGCTGGGAACTCCTGCCGTTTCGACTCACACCCGCAACATCACCGCAGGTTCAGTGAACGGCCGCGAAACGTCGAAGGTGGACGAGTGAATCCTGCACCTCCCGCATTGTCTCCAGCTCCAACTCGTCCGACGTCCCGTGTCGCGACTCCGGACATTCTGGATCGTCCACGCCAGTCAAGGCTTCGAGGGCTGTTGTTTCAAGTTCATCTCTGGCTTGGTCTCGCAGTCGGTCTCTATGTCGTGGTGGTATCCGTCACCGGCAGTCTGGTTGTGTTTCGAGGCGAGATTGAGGACGCGCTTCAATCTGAACTGACAAGGGTGACGCCGGGCTCACGACGAGTGGCGCTGCAACCCGTTTACGAAGCTGTGAAGCAGGCACATCCCGGTGACACGCTGAGGACGATCAACCTGCCCACCGCACCAGATGCTGCATGGTCGTTCTGGTTCACTGGCCCGAAGGACAAGTCGTTCCACGCTTTCGCTGATCCATACACTGGCAAGATTCTCGGAACCGACCTCGCCAACGACAATCTCACCGAATGGATCTATGAGTTGCATGCGAATCTCCTGGGAGGCAGCACGGGCGAAAAAATCAACGGGATCGCGGCGATGTTCTTCGGACTGCTCTGCCTGTCGGGCATCGTCATCTGGTGGCCGGGACGCGGACGTGTCCTGAAGCAGGGCTTCACGATTCAATGGCGTGCGCAGTGGAAGCGACGGAACTACGATCTGCACAAGGTTGTCGGCATCGCGTCGGTCGGATTGCTGCTCCTGGTCATTGTCACCGGAATCTACTTTCCTTTCCGCCAGCCTTATCGCGCGGTTGCGAGTTGGATGGGGCATCCAGAAGCGAAAACCGAATCACCCCGCTCCCGTCCACGTCCTGTGATGCGCTGGCCCACGTTGGATGAGGTCATCGCCACCGCAAATGCTGCGTTGCCCGAGGGCGAGGTGAATTGGATAGGACTGCCTCGACGCCCCGACGATGACATCTCCGTCCGCAAGAGACTTCCGGGTGACTGGCGTCTGACAGGAAGCGACTACGTCCATCTCGACCAGTATACGGGCACGGTACTGTCTGTGGAACGCCACGCCGAGCGTTCACGCGGGGAGCGGTTTCTACGTTCAATGTTTCCTCTGCACGTCGGGACGTTCGGAGGTTTGTTCACGCGCTTGCTCTGGGTGGTGCTAGGCCTCGTGCCGTCTTTGCTCTTCATCTCCGGATTTCTGATGTGGTGGAATCGCGTGGTACGTCCGCAAATGTTGGCGCGAGCCCGCGCTGTGGTTGCCGCCCGCCCCCGCCTTTCCCGAACCCCATGATCACACAAACGAAGCACTCTTCGCGGGTGAACGTCCGGACAACCGCGGGACACTGGATCAGGCAGGGCATTCGCGGACTGATGGGCTGGTGCGGAAAGAGGCAAAAATCCGGCGCCGCGCGCAACGGATGCCGTGGTCTGCCGACCCAGACGCGCCCGGTCAGGCCCAAGGAGATGGCTGCTCTCCTGCGCGAGCGGCAGGAGACGCGAAGTGCCGTAGTCCGCCTGCTGCTCTACCTGCTGACCCCGCTGGCCGGATTCATGTTTATCTTCCAGTTTGAGACCCCGGAGCAAAGGGCGATGCACCGCCTAACTTCGACAGCCCTGGCCGGTATGGTCTTTCCAGGTAGTCCCCAAACCTCAAGGGGGCAGAAGGACTATGCGGAACTCAATTTCAATGACCTTTCCAGCTACGATCTCAAGGTGACAGAGGCTATGTACGACGCGCGGAAGGGTCCGCCTGAAGGGTCCAGCGGGATCACAGAACAGATTCCACCAAGCGTACGTCAATGTGATGGCCAGTCTGTTTCCCTCCAGGGATTCATGCTGCCGCTCAAGGTTGTGAATGGGAAAGCGGTGGAGTGGCTGCTGCTCAGGGATCAGGCGGAATGCTGCTTTGGAGCGATGCCCCGAATGAATCATTGGGTTCTAGTGAGATCTCCCGATGGGGTGAAGCCGGTCCTGGGCCAACCGGTCACCTGTCTTGGAACATTTTACGTCGGGGAGATCCGTGACCAGGGATTCCTGGCCGGAATCTATCGCATGGACGCCCTGGAAGCTCACCTCAAGGAATGAGCATGAGTGCATCATCCTCCAGCCGGATCCTCGAACTATTATTGATCTTCCTAACCCTCGTCGTGGCAGCCGGATGCCGCCGCGAGAAGCCCGCGCACCCGAGCGGCCCACCGCGAGTGGTGACCAGCCTGTTTCCCCTGTATGACTTTGCGCGCACGCTTGGTGGCACAAATTTCGAGGTGGTTTGCCTGACTCCGCCCGGCGGCGACCCTCACGCAATGGATGCCAGTCCTCGCGCCGCTAAAACGGTTGCGAGCGCGCAACTCGTGCTGCTGCTCGGCCTTGGTATGGATGGCTGGGTTGAAAAACTTGCCGTGAGCGAGTGTCAGACACGGGTCAGCGTCGCCAGCCTGAGCATCGCACCCAGACGTGTCGGGAAAGCCACCCTCGCCGAATCCACTGAGCATGCGCATGGATCCCATGGACACTCCCACAAGCATGATGAGAACGAGGTCGACCCCCATGTGTGGCTCGATCCCGTGTTCGCCCAACAAATCGTACAACGGATCGCAGGTGAGATGGCCGAGATTGCGCCACAACACCGCGAGGCCGTGTTTTCACGACGCGATGCCCTGGTTGGCGAATTGCAAAAGCTGGACCAGGAGTTCACCTCGAAGCTGGCGGGTGTGAAACGCCGGGAACTCGTGACCTTTCATGGTGCCTTCGCTTACCTCTTCGCGCGCTACAAGCTTGAAACCGCCGGGGTCATCGAACTGTTTCCGGGCGACGAACCTTCCGCTGCGTACCTGCGCCAGCTCGTGGACCTCATGCGACGACTGAAGATGAAAGTCATCTTCGCCGAACCGCAGTTGCCCGACCGCCCGGCGCAGGTTATTGCGAAGGAAATCGGCGGTCGTGTCGAGCGGCTGGATCCGTGTGAAACGATTCTCCCAGAAGCACCGCAAGCCACTTACCTCGAACGCCAGCGCCTCAATCTCGAAACGTTACGTCGCGTGCTCACTGAACCCTGAAACGTCATGACCCCCTGTCCTCCATCCTTGCTCGAAGTCGAGAGGCTTACTCTCGACCTTGCGGGGCGCCGCATTTTGCAGGACATCAGCCTGACAGTCGCGTCGGGCGAGTTCCTCGGCGTTATCGGACCCAATGGCGGCGGCAAGACCTCGCTGCTTCGAGTGCTGCTGGGCGTACTGCCGGGCAGCGCGGGACAGGTTCGCTGGGCGCATGCCGCCGAAGGCGGGAGACCGCACATCGGCTACGTGCCCCAACGCGGCGGGCTGGACCGGAGTTATCCGTTGAGCACCCGGGAGATTGTGAAACAGGGTCGGTCCGGCGCCTGGCCCTTGTTCGGTGCAGCCCGACGCGAGACGATGACACGTGCCGATGAATTGCTGCACCGCGTCGGGTTGGGCGAACATCGGGACAAACCGTTCGTTCACCTCTCAGGCGGCCAGCAACGCCGGTGTCTGCTCGCGCGGGCGTTGATGGATTCGCCTGCCGCCCTCTTGCTCGACGAGCCAACAGCCGGGGTCGATACCGAAGGT
>VHDG01000319.1 GCA_016871475.1 Verrucomicrobiota bacterium | reverse complement strand
CAGGTGCTCACAATCGTTCAACAGGCAGGGGTGGACGTGAGGCTTCGGGAAACCTACAGCAGCGTCATGCTCAAGGGCGGTGGGCTATTGGGAGCAGTCTTGGGGTCGGGGCCCACCGTGGACATCCAGGCGCACGTGGGACAGGAACTTCTCAATGCTGTCGGCCGTCAGCTGGCCACCGAGGAGGCCGCCATTCGGAAGGACCCCGCGCTTCGGAAAACACCCGCGCTTCAGGAAATCCTAAAGAAGTGATCGATGGCGCGCGACTTGCGCCCCGGGTGGGTCGATAGACGCTTCGCGCAAGACACCCGCCGTCTGTGGGAAGCCACGCTAGGGTGATTCGTAACCAAAAGCCCTGGCGAATGGCTTGAGTTTTTCAAGCACCGGAGCGAAGTGACGCTCGTAGTGGTGCCATCGGCCGATGGAGCTCTTATACAGCGGTTTGCTGACGGCTTCGTAGGTGGGCGAGCTTACCGCCTTCTGGGCGACGCGCTTGCGGTAGCCCATGACGGAGGCATCCCAATCCAGGCCCAAGAACCCAAGCCCGCGCCTGGCTTCTTTCTCCAGGTTCTCGATCGCGTCCTCGTAACGGACCTCGAGCCAGTTCGCGGACAACTTGTCCCGAAGCTGCAACCATACTCCCATGTCCACCGCGTAGCGGGTCGCCGCTCGTTCCAGCGAGAGAAAGCATACGCTGTTCGTGTTCAACGGAAGGAATTGCATGAAGCAGCTTAGGATCACATCTCGAGGATCCCGCAGTGCAATGATCAGCCGCCCCTCGGGGAATAATCGCAGGAAGGCTGGGATCATGAGGGTCAGGGAGGGATTTTTATCCAGATGCACCCGATCTCCGATGGGCTCGTTGAGTGCCGAGGCCATGGAGCTCAGATACTTCTCCCGCAGCGATGCGAGACGGCTGATCGGCACGCTGCCCATCAACGCCAGCGTCGGTTCCCGATTTGTCAAACCAGCCCACATCGCAGGAAAAATGTCGCGAGCGAAATTTTCGCGCTCATCCGAGCTTACCAGCCCGGGATGGCTGTCCAGAACCTGCTCCAGCAATGTGGTTCCAGATCGCGGGAAACTTGCGAGCACCGCCACCTTCCGGGCAGGTAGCCCCCTTGCCTCCTGCGACCACTTTTGGAAGGTATCCTGGGTGGCCTCGTGTGCAATCCGACGCAGGATCTCCACGACTGTATCCGATTCCTTCTTGAACTGGGCCTCGCCGGGAAGCAGGAGCTCCTTCGACTTCAGCATCGCGGACATCGCGCCTTCGTAGTCTGCATTGCGATCCAGGAGTTGAGCGATATCCGCCCATGCCTGTGATCGCACCATGGGGTGGGCCTGCTCGTTGGCAGCGAGCGCGCGAAGGATGTTTTCCGACCCCGCATCGTCCCTGCTGCGACGGAGCAGCCTTGCCTTGATCAATGCGGCCTCCAGGTAATCCGGAGCGCTGCGCAGACATTCTTCAACGGAAGCCTGCGCCTCCGAAAGTCGATGCCTGCGTTCATACAAGACCGCCAGCTCCAGCAGTGCCTCCGGGAGATCTCTCTTGATGGCAAGGGCCCTCTGAAAACACTCGATGGCCTTGTCGGGGCGGAAAATCATCCGGTAGCTCTGGCCGGCATGCACCAGAATCCCCGGTCGATCACCGGCTTCCCTCACGAGCTTCTCGAGGAGTTCCTCCGCCCTTGCAATTTCAAAGCGTGCGCCGAACGCGCGGCTGGCGTCGATGAGGGCCACCAGATTCCTGGGACACCGGCGTATCGCGCGATCAAACTCTTCAAGAGCCTGGTCGAAGCGGTTGAGCTGCCAGAGCGCGCGTGCCCGCTGAAGCTCAGGCAGGTCAACTCCAAGTCCTGAAATGACCTTGGGGTTGGCCCGGGGCCGCCATCAATCGGGATTATTCTTTTTGGCCGGCATGAGTTGTGTAGGGAAGAGAAGCACGGTCACCCGGGACTCCGCCATCTCGAATCCTTCGGGAGCCTGATATGCAAGCAGGACAAGGGTGGTCCAGGTTCATGGTTGCTTGAGGATCGGCTGGGTCGTGCGGCCGGGAATGGGACGCATGGATGTGAGCCAGAGCCCGACACCAGTCAGCGCCAGCATCCCGATGCCCGCAGTCCATGGAATCTCTGTGTGCTCGTCCAAACCGAGTTTCGTGAGCCAGTCTCGATTGTGGAGAATGATCACAAGGAGGCTGTTGTTGATTCCGTGTATGATCATTCCCGTGAAAATCGAGCCTGAGCGCATGGCGGCCCATCCGATGATCATTCCGAGCATGAAGGTTGGCAGCAGACGGTAGATGGAGGAATGCGCGATGGCGAAGAGGAAGGAGGAGGCAATCAGCGCAGGCCAAAACCCGAAGCGACGGAATCCGGAAAGGATGAGGCCGCGAAAGAACAACTCCTCGCAGATGGCCGGAGTTGCGCCGACCAACAGAACCACAAAGACAAGGGGCAGGTTGTCGTTTTCGAACAACAACGCTTTTTCGAGCGCCTTGCTGAAACCTTCTGGAGGAGGGAACAGGCGCATGACCACACCCGCCGTCACTCCCCATGCGGTCAGACCGATCAACACGGCGCCGGCTACAGCCTGCCACGAGGGCCGACGCAGAGCATAGGTCTCGGTCATGGACAATCCCCAGCGCCAACCCACGACCACATTGGGGCCGAGGAAAAAGAGAATCTGGGTCATCAGAATGAGGACCACCATGCCCGATCCTGCCAACAGATGGCCGCCGTAGAACATCAGCACAAACGCCCCGGCAAAAGTCAGCAGCGCAAGCGAAGGCGAAGGCACCGGCGAACGCTGAGGTTTGAACTGAAGCACGGATTTCCACGAACCACGCCCGCCCAACAGGACCTGCTCTTGCTGGAATACATGTGCCGCGAAGGATAGAGCCATCGCCGCATAGACCACGGATGAAGCCAATACCAGGAAGACCATTTCCGTGGCAGCCTCCTGAAGAAAAATCCCCTTGATCAACAGGCAGATGTTGAGCAACGGGACGAAGGCAGTCCAGGCGTCCAGCTCCACTCCCGGAAGACTGGTTCCCGCAAGAGGAAGCATCAGCACCATGAACATGGGGGTGAGCAAGTTCTGTCCGTCCTTGAAGTCGCGGGCAAACACCGCCACGGCCAGAAAAATGGCCGTCACCATAAATGTCGCCGGCAACATCACCAGAAACGCCATGAAATAGGCGGACATGGGAGCTTCGATTCCGCCCGCGCTCGAGAGGATGCGCGTGAATGTGGCCCCCATGCTGGCCGCATTGGCAAGTGTCGTCATCAACACCACCACCCAAGCCGCCAGGAACTTTCCTGTGATGATCTCAAGACTCGTCAACGGAGCACAGAGCAGTGTCTGCAATGTGTTCCGCTCCTTCTCGCCGGCTGTCAGGTCGATCGCAGCATAAAGGCCTCCTGACGCTGACATGATGATCAGGAGCAGCGGAAGCATGGATCCGATGACTTTGCCTGCCTGCCGCAGAGGCAGGGCCAGGTCCCGTTTCTCGATCTCCACCGCCTTTGAGAAACCGGATGGCAATTGAAACTTGGACTCCCGACGGGACAGCTCCGCTTTTCTCAGGTCGATCAGGGAGTCCGACAACCGCACATGAGCCCGGGAGGATTCATCCCGAACGGAGTCGTAGAGGATGGCCGACTTTGAAAGGCCTCCCGCATCCAGAGCCGAATCAAACCCGGGCCACAACACCAGCACGGCATCAACCTCCCGGCTTGCTATCAGCCGAGCGGCTTCGTTGAGGAGCGGGTGCCCGAGGTCTTGCGGGGGACGAGGGATGGCCTTTGTTCCGGGTCCGGTCTGGCTCGAAACAGAAGCTGAGGGCTTGTTCGTCCCTCGACTCTCCTCGCGGCTGTTGGAAGGAAAAGGGGGAAGCTTGCCTGATTCCAGATCCTGCGAGAGCTCCGGGGAGAGACCGAGCCCTGGTTTGATTTCAAAGCGATTGGTTTTCTCGAGTTCAGTACGAACGGAAGCAGCCAGGGGTCCCCAGATGGCTACTTTGGATGCCCTTGCGTTCTGGGCCTCTGATCGTGATTCCTGGACCTTTGTAAGGCCGATGGCAAGAAGCGGGTAGAGGAGGATGGGGAGACCAAAAGCCAGGAGCAATGTCCGCTGATCTCGCAAGGTTTCGATGATCTCTTTGCGAAACAGGGCGAGACTGAGATGCCAGCGGATCACGCGGAAGCCTCCTTTGAAACTCCGGCCCCGGCTTGTCGCGCAAGATTCAGAAATGTGTCCGTAAGATTCGAGCAGCCAGACCGCCGGATGATCTCGGCAGTTGTCCCTTCCTCAACGATCCGCCCTCCGTGCACCAGATAGATGCGGTCACAGAGGTACTCCACCTCGCTCATGATGTGGGTGGAAAAAAGGATTGCACGCCCCCGGGCTTTCTCGCGTCGGATGGCCTCAACGATGAACTGCCCGCTCCAGACATCCAAGGTGGCGGTCGGTTCATCGAGAATGAGCAGTCCGGGGTCGTGGAGAAAAGCGCGGGCGATGTTCGCGCGTTGCTTTTGTCCGGAGGATAATGCACCGCAGGGCCGATCTGCAAAGGACTCCATGTCGAGCTGGGTGATCAGCTCCTTCACCCGTGTCGTGCGGCTGGGCTCGGGAACCTCATAGAGCCTCCCAAAGTAATCCAACATCTCTCGGGGGGTGAGCCGACGATAGAGCTGGGTATCTCCGGAGAGGAACCCGATCCGACGCTTCGCCTCCAATGGCTGATCGGCAAGCGGAATCCCGTCGATTTCCACGGTCCCGCAGGTGGGAGTGAGGATCCCCGCAAGCATCCGGAGAGTCGTTGTCTTGCCTGCACCGTTTGGCCCCAAGACTCCGACCACCTCACCCGCACAAACGCGAAGGCTCAGGTCCTTCACGGCAACGAAGTCCCCGAACTGCTTGCACAGGCCCGTGGCGATCAACGCAGATGACATTTAGTTTGGGTGCTCTCTTCGATACCCCTCACCCTGATGTCGAGGTGGCATCCTGCAGTCAGCTTTCAGATTTCCATGAAACATCTGCTCAATCCATCGTCCGATTTCGTGGAAAGGTTACTGCTTCTCCTGGACGCGCGTTCCCTCCGATAGCTCGGAAGGGGGCGTCATGATGACCCTGTCCCCAGGGGAGAGCCCTCCCACTATCTCGATTTCAGATCCCTGCCGTGTTCCGGTCTGGACAGAGCGTCGTTCCGCTCTGCCGTCCCGGACCAGCCAGGCCAGGGACCGACCCTGTAAGGTCTGGACCGCTGCTGCCTGCACCCATCTGCGGGGAGCGGCAGGCGCCTGATCGCCCGGCGATGTCGCGGACGCTCGGAAGGCGGTCTTCACACCCATCTGAGGAAGAA
>VHDG01000318.1 GCA_016871475.1 Verrucomicrobiota bacterium | reverse complement strand
TGTCGAGTGCCTGGTCGTACCGGGCAGGCAGGTGTTCACGCAACATCCGGGCAAGGTGATCCCCCCGCTCCATGATCGAAAGCGGCTTCAGATCCTTCATCGCTGAACCGACAAAAGCCCTTTTTCTGAAAGCTTCGTGGACGACGCCAATGTTATGGGCAAGGCATTCGATGGCATCCTCATCCAACAACGTTTTCAATGTGCTCCCTTTCTGGATCGAACGAGGAGCGGAAGGCAATCGAAGGCGTCGCGAAGCATCAATGGTTTTCATCTGGCAGCGAGGCTCGAGGCACGGAAACAAACCTGATCGCGGTCAGGTGCCGGATGCAAATTGAAATTTATCTAGGAAGTCTGAGCTCAGTGACTATGGTCCCTCCATGTCTCAGCCATCCTCCCTTCATCTGGATTGCGGCTGTCCTTCCCCGACACCGCTCTCACGTCGCCAATTCCTCAAGTCCTCCGCTACCGGCGCTGCCATGCTTGCAGGAGCCGCCGTGATAAGTCCCGGACGAGTCGCGGCCAGCCCCACGCCGCAGGACAGATCGGAAACCCTGGCAGCACAGTTGCATCGATCACTGGACGACACCCAGCGCAGCCTGCTCTGCCATGACTTCGATCATCCTCTCCGCGCCAAGGTGGACAACAACTGGATGATCTCGAAGAAGTCGATTCAGGAAACGCTCAACCCGGACCAACGCGACCTTGTGAGGCAGATCTTTCGTCACCTTCACTCGCCGGAGTTCGCGGACAAAGCGGTTGACCAGATGATCCAGGATTCTGAAGGGCGCGGCTTTGATGGGGGCACGTCCGTGGCTCTGTTTGGGAAGCCGGGCACCGGCAAGTTCGAGTTTGTGCTGACAGGTCGGCATTGCACGCGGCGGTGTGATGGCGATTCCACCGAGGGAGCCGCTTTTGGAGGGCCCATTTTCTATGGCCACCAGGCTGGACCCAACGATGCAGAGCCCGCGGATCACCCGGGCAACGTCTTTTGGTTTCAGGCCAAACGCGTCAACGAGGTCTATCAAGCCCTGAGTGGAAAACAGCAGTCCAAGGCCCTGGTGGATGCCAGCGGACGTCCTGAACGAGCGACACAGACAGTCAAGCTGACTGGAAACAAGGACGGGCTCCCCGGTCTCTCACTCTCTGAACTCTCGAGGGATCAGCGGGGCCTCGTGGAGGCTGTGCTGGCGGATCTGTTGACGCCCTTTCGCAAACCTGATGCGGAAGAGGCCATGAAACTTGTGCGCGCAGAGGGTTTGGAGAACCTGAGCCTCGCTCTCTACAAGCGGGACGATGTGGGCGGCGACAAGGTCTGGGACGTCTGGCAGATCGAGGGGCCGAATATGCTCTGGTACTTCCGTGGAGATCCGCATGTGCATTGCTGGGTCCACATCCGGTCCGCAGGGAAGCCCTCCTGAGTCACGTCCCCACTCCGCCACCTCCGGGCAGAACGTCATGCGCTCACGCAAACAGAAATCTTCGGGCCCCTTTGTCCTTGGCATTGATTTCGGAACACTCTCCGCAAGAGCGTTGATCGTGAATGCCGAAACGGGTGAGGAAGTGGCGTCGGCAGCCTGCGACTATCCCCACGGATCCATCGAAGAACGCCTTCCTGGCTCAAAGCGCCCTCTTCCTCCTGACTTCGCACTCCAGCATCCGGCGGACTGGATGCACGCCCTTTTCAACATCGTTCCCAAAGCGGTGAAAATGTCGGGGGTCAGACCGGAACAAGTCGTGGGCATTGGAACGGACTTCACTTCCTGTACACCTCTGCCGACCACAAGGGATGGATTTCCGCTCTGCCTGGACGACCGATGGAGCAAGGACCCACATGCCTGGCCGAAGCTTTGGAAGCATCACGCCGCACAGGCCCAGGCCGATCGGATCAATCAGGCGGGGCAGGAACGATCTGAAGCCTTCATCCCGGCCTATGGAGGACGCTACTCCAGCGAATGGATGTTTTCCAAGGTGCTCGAGACTCTGGAGAACGCTCCCAGGGTTTACGCAGCCGCAGACCGGTTTATCGAAGGGGGCGACTGGATCGTCTGGCAGTTGACCGGCAACGAAACACGGAACCTCTCAGCCGCCGGGTTCAAAGCCATGTGGGTTTACCCGGATGGACACGGAGGCTGGCGGTATCCCGACAAAGCCTTCTTCAGAGCCCTTCACCCCGGTCTTGAAAACGTCGTCGAGGAGAAACTGGGGCCCACACCGGTGGCGCTCGGAACTTCAGCGGGCGGGTTGCTGCCGGGCATGGCGGAACGGTTGGGCTTGTGCGCGGGGATCCCCGTTGCGGTTGGAAACATCGATGCTCATGTGGCCGTTCCCGCCTGTGGAGTCACGCGACCGGGCGAAATGGTGATGATTCTCGGCACTTCTGCATGCCACCTGCTCGTGGGAAATCAACAGCAGTTGGTGAAAGGAATGTGCGGAGTGGTGCAGAACGGAGTGGTGAACGGAGCGTGGGGCTACGAGGCGGGACAGGCGAGCGTCGGCGATCTCTTTGCCTGGTACGTTCGCAACGGAGTTCCGGCGTGGCTGCAGTCCAGCGCGAAAGTCGCCCGCTCCTCCCCTTACGAGCTCCTGGAGAAACAGGCCGCCGAACTCAAGCCCGGGCAGACAGGACTGCTTGCGCTGGATTGGTGGAACGGATGTCGATCCGTTCTCATGAACTCCGAGCTCAGCGGCCTGCTCCTGGGGGTCACCCTCGCAACCAAGCCGCAAGAGATCTATCGGGCATTGATGGAATCCACCGCCTTCGGAACAAGAAGGATCCTGGAGGCGTTTACCAGCCAGGGAGTTGAGATCAGGCGCCTCGCAGGTTGTGGAGGGTTGGCGAAAAAAAATCCGCTGCTCATGCAGATCTACTCGGATGTGCTCGGGCTTCCCATTCAGGCCGCCTCATCAGACCAGGCCTGCGCGCTGGGAGCCGCGATGCATGGGGCGTTGGCAGCCGGAATCTTTCCCAACATGCAGGCCGCCGCTTCCGCCATGGCGAGGATGGAACCGGGGAGCTGGAAACCTCACAAGCCCAGCAAGGCGACCTACGACAAACTCTACGCCGAATACCTGCGGCTGCACGACCACTTCGGCGCGGGAGAGTCCGGAGTGATGAAAACCCTCCGTCAACTAAGAGCTCAATCACTCTAGGACCCGCCTCATAAACAGGGAGGGGGTGCGTTGCGATGGGTTTTTGGCGGCGGCAAGGCGCGAGAAGGGAGGATATTCGCCAGCATCTTCGACCGACGAGCAACGAAGCCACCGTCGAAATGAACCGCAACCCTGCGGGCTGGAGGCCGGCGGGACGCCATCGCTCCCAGTCAGAAGGAGACCGGTCAGCTGTTACGGAAACGCGCCGAGCCTCTGACGCAAACTTTCGGATGCCCGTCAGAGATCCGCATTCAGGGCGAGAATCGCCTGGATTCGATTCTGGATCTCCTGGAACTCGGGAGTGGATCGAAAGGATTCAAAACTGGCTTCTCGGGTGATCCACTTCCAGTCGGAGTAACCACGATCAATCGCGAGCGAGAGCGCATCCGCCGCCCCACGATACTGGCCGTTCAAGGCATAGCTGCAGGCGAGATTGAAGTAGCTCTCCGGGTTCTCCGGATCCAACTCCACCAGTTGCTCGTCGAGCCCCAGCCCCAGGTCGAAGTGACCGCGCAACAAGTAGTCGTCGCTGAGAATCCGTAGCGCATCGGCATAACGGGGATCCCGCTCGACGATGCCCTCGAGAAACCGGATCTCGATATCGAGATCCCGGATCTCCTGACGTGACAGACGCTTTCGAGTCCGGCTTTTCTTCGCCATAGCACTGCTCCTTGCACGGCTCCCCTGCCCCGATGCGTCAGCATCAGCAAACAAGTCCTTCCATGGGATGCCAGGGCCGGGTCAGCGGCATCGTATGAACGCAGGCAGCAAACCCGGCCTCCATTTCCATCGGTCACCGCATGCCTGATCTTGAAATATGCAAGCCTGCCCCGTTCTTTTAGCTTGTGATTCAATGGGTTGCTCGCGACAACGGGTTGGAACTCGACGGTCCAAAGACCATGCTGGAAACCCTCCGAAGCAGAATGGCATCCACCCTTGAAGGGCTGGGGCGCATCGCGTTATTGGCCCATGAAGCCCTGACCGCCTTGTTCAAACACCATTGGGAGGGCGGCAATGTGCTCTACCAGGTTTGGTTCATCGGAATTAAGTCCCTCTCCGTTGTGCTGATCACGGGCGCGTTCACCGGGATGGTCCTCTGCGCCCAGACTTACTACCAGTTCCACAAGGTTGGCATGGATACCGCCACGCTCGCAGTGGTCAGCATCTCCATGTGCAGCGAACTCGGGCCGGTGCTGAGCGGGCTGATGGTGGCCGGACGCGTTGGGGCCGCCATCGCTGCGGAACTCGGAACGATGAAGGTGACGGAACAGATCGATGCCTTGCGCGCGCTCGCCACCCACCCTGTGGACTACCTCGTCGTCCCCCGGCTTATCGCAACAACCCTCGCGTTACCCCTGCTGACCGTTTGCTCCATCTGCGTGGGGATCGCCGCCGCCTACGTGGTCGGTGTTCGCCTTCTCGGCATCGACCCCGCCTACGCCTGGCACAACATGCTCCAGTACTCGTCGAACGAAGACGTGGTAATGGGGATCATCAAGTCCGTGGTCTTCGGGGCTCTCATCGCACTGGTCGGCTGCTACAAGGGCCTCAACTGCCAGCAAGGAGCTGAAGGAGTCGGAAAGGCAACCACCGAGGCCGTGGTCTATTCGTCCATCGCCATTCTGATCAGCAACTTCTTCCTCACCCTCGTCCTGACAAAGCTGCTCTCAGGCGACTGAGCCGCGACACGGAACCCAAGCCCCCCAATGCATCCGCAACCACATGATTGAAGCCCGAGGCATCAGGAAGCAGTTCGGCGATCAGCCTGTGCTCACCGGCGTTGACCTGCGAATCGAAGCCGGGGAGTCCGTGGCCATCATCGGCCGCAGTGGCTGCGGAAAGAGCATCCTCTTGAAGCATCTCACCGGCCTGCTGCAACCCGATGCCGGTGAAGTGTGGATCAACGGACGCAACATCGCCGGCCTCTCCGAAAGGGAGGTCCTGGAGGTGCGCCGGGAGTTCGGCTTGCTGTTCCAAAGTGCCGCGCTCTTCGATTCGCTCACCGTGTTCGAGAATGTCGCCTTTCCCTTGAGACGTGCCGGTTACCAGCTCTCGGAGTCAGCCGTGACTCGTCGGGTGGAGGAAGCCCTCGAACTGGTGGAGCTGCCCGGCACCGGAGGTAAGAAGCCGGCCGAACTCTCCGGAGGAATGCGCAAGCGCGTCGGTCTGGCGCGCGCAATCGTCTATCACCCCAAGACGATCTTCTACGACGAGCCCACGA
>VHDG01000317.1 GCA_016871475.1 Verrucomicrobiota bacterium | reverse complement strand
CGGGCTCAAGCTGCCGTTGGTCGTGCGGCTGGAAGGCAACAATGTGCAGGCGGGCAAGGCAACCTTGGCCGGAAGCGGCCTGACGATCATCAGTGGCGACACCATGGCGGATGCCGCCCAGAAGGCTGTGCAAGCACTCGTTCAGGGATAACTTAACCTTCATACACAATGGCAATTCTCGTTACCCCCCAAACCCGGCTTCTGGTCCAGGGCATCACCGGCGGATTCGGTGCTCGCCATACTCAACTCAGCCTTGCCTACGGTACCCAGGTCGTCGCGGGTGTCACACCGGGCAAGGGTGGACAATTGTTTGAAAACAAGGTCCCCATTTTTGACACGGTGGCGCAGGCCGCCCAAGCAACAGGTGCCACCGCCTCCGCAGTATTTGTCCCTCCACCCTTCGCTGCTGACGCCATTCTGGAAGCGGTTGAAGCCGGCCTTGATCTGGTTGTCTGCATCACCGAGGGAATTCCCGTGGTTGACATGATCAAGGTCCGCAGGGCCATGGAAGGGAAGCGAACCCGGCTCATCGGCCCGAATTGCCCGGGTATCGTCACTCCCGGAGAGGGCAAGGACTCGCACGGGGGATGTCGCATTGGCATCGCACCAGGCTACATCCACAAACGTGGCAACGTGGGCGTGGTTTCCCGCAGTGGCACCCTCACCTACGAAGCCGTTTATCAACTTACCGCGCGCGGGGTTGGGCAGAGCACCTGCGTGGGAATCGGGGGCGACCCCGTCAATGGAACCTCCCATCTTGATGTGATCAAGATGTTCATGGCGGACCCCGAGACGCACGGGATCATCATGATTGGTGAGATCGGCGGGAGCGCCGAGGAGGAGGCCGCCGAATGGATCGCTGCGCATGGCAATAAACCCGTCGCGGGCTTCATTGCCGGTACCACGGCGCCACCGGGACGCAGGATGGGCCATGCGGGAGCCATTGTGAGCGGAGGCAAAGGCACGGCGGCAGCCAAGATCGAGGCTTTTCGTGCAGCTCGGATTGCTGTGGCACAGACGCCGTCCGAGATGGCTTCAGCCTTGCTCAAACTTATGTGATGCAACTGGCGCGTCACACGTCGTGAGTTTTTGACGTGCGGACGGCCGTTCTCTGGATCCTGTGGCCCTTCTGGATTTCATACTGAATCTGGCCGGGCTGCTGCTCTGGCTAAACTGGCGGTTCCTCCGCGTCGCCAGAAAGGCCAGGGTCGTTCCCGGTGTTTCCCTGGCAGGAACCGTCAAAAGCACCCAGCCCTCCCGCGTTGTCCCCTGGCCTGGCCTGGCATTCCTGGGCGGGCTCCTCCTCGTCAGAGCCTTCGTCTATTCAACCATCGGGTCCAACCTCAGAACCAACATGGTGCTCGATCTCGGGATTCTCTCCGTCTCGTTCAATCCCTTTCTCATGTCCAGAATGCTGCTGTTCTCGATCTTGAGTTTCATCTCCTTCACCGCGGTGTTCTACTTTCTGCTCCTCCTGCTCTCCGCGCTGAATCGATCGGCTGCCGACCCGGACCCATGCCTTCGATGGATCCGAATGCATCTGGGTTGGCTTGAACGGCGGCATCCCGCCATCAAGTGCGGCATTCCCTTCGTCGCAGGACTCTTGTTTTGGATGCTGGCTGGCGGAGTGCTCGCATCTCTGGGATTGCTACCGGGCGGGGATGGTTTCGGTGGCAAGGTCCTTCGGGGGTGTGTGTTTGGAATCTCCATGTATTGGGTCTGGCTCCCCGTTCTCATCTTCCTGGCGGGCTTTCACATCATCTCCTCCTACGTCTACCTCGGTGAACTTTCATGGGTGTCTTTCCTCCAACGGTCTGGCCGCAATCTGATGTCTCTGTTTCCCAAGCTGCAGATGGTTTCACTGCGCACGGACTTCACTCCCTGGGTTCTCATTCTTCTCTTGAGCTGGATGGTTTGGAATGGCTGCCAATCCGGCCTTTGCGGTGGAGGAGTTCTCCTAATCCGGCTATGGCACTCGATATGAAGTTGCGCGCGTCCCTCAGATCATTCTCGTGTTTTGTGATCGCATTGAGCCTGCACCTGATCCCTGCCAGTCCGTCCGGCTGGGCCGCAGAACCAGGCGTCGTGGTAGTTCGCGGTCGAGGCGAGGTGGCGGGTACGGTCGAGTTCAGGCCTGAAGGCCTACGTGTTCAGTCCACGGATTCGGCTCAGCCGGCTCATGTTCCCTTGACGGACCTGGAGTCTCTTCGCCTACACGGCAGCTCATTTCCTGATGTGGTGCTCGGTGGTGACGAGCAGAGAGACCTCCGGCCAAGCGGATTCGCTCTTCCTGGCTTTTCCAATCAACTGAGCTCAGCCCATGCTGCGCGTCTTCACTTTCCAGCCGCCGGAACCACATGGAAGCGCGATTCTGCGCCTCCAGCGTCGGTTCGATGGGACGGCTTGTTGGTGCCTGTGACCAACGGTGTGCACAAGTTTCGAGTGGTGAGTTCCGGATTGGCGCGGCTGTGGGTCAACGCCCACTGCGTGGCAAGCATCCTCGCCACCAATGAGCTGCGCGAATCGTCCGGCGACCTCTTCCTTCGAGCTGACCGTCGATATCCAATTCTTCTCGAGTTTTCTCAGACGGAAGGGCCGGGCGAGATCTCAGCCTTTTGGACCACACCGGGCCGGCCTTCATCCCTGATTCCCGGCAGCCGATTGATCCATTCTCCGTCGAGCAACGCTCTCGCCGGAGTGTCGAGAGGCTTGCTGGGGGCATACTATGGCAGCCCCGACTTCACGAACCTGCGCACTTATCGGGTGGATCCTCAGATGGACATCTACTGGGGACTCAAACCTCCATTCCCGGAAATCGGTGTGGGCACACGATTCAGTACCATCTGGACGGGCACGCTGGAGGTTCCCAGGACGGATGGATATCGGTTCGAGTTTGCGATGGAAGGAGGTTATCGCTGCACTCTGGACCAGGACATGATCCAGATCCGGTGGGATGACATCATCGAAGCGAAGGCTTCCATGGCGAGTTTTCCGATCCAGATTGATTCTGGCAGGCCGCACCCGCTGAAGATCGAGTTCTACAATGAGGTGGGACGTGCCTTGGTGCTGACGCGATTTCTGGGGGAGGAGCCTGGCCGCACGGTGGTGTTCTCAGAAGGTCTCAAACCCGCCAGCCCACCGGACTTCTCCCTGCCTGCCCAAGTCAGCGATTCGAAGAAGCCGACAGCAACCGCTCCCGGTGCACTTCCAGCAGGGATTTTGATGAACGACGGTTCTTTCATTGCTCAAAGCCCGCGCTCTGCGACCAAGACGAGGATCTCCCTGCAAGAGGGTGTTGTGGGCCCTGATCTGGCGTTGGAACTTGTGAGCCGTATCAATCTTTCCGAAGTCAGCCCTGCGCTTGCCGCCGGCTTCGATACTTCCCGCGTTGGAGCCTACCTGCACACCGGAGATTTTGTGGAGGGCGAGTTCCAGGGGATGGACACAAATTACGTCAGGCTTGGATCCGTTCTCTTCGGAAACCATCGATTGGATCGAGAGAGAGTTCTTGCACTCGTGCTGCGGAATGTTGTTCCCACGCCGGCTGCGTGGGAAGTTCGGACCCGAAACGGATCTCTGTTCCTGGAGGATGAACTTGAGATGATTCCGGAGGGGATCAAAGTTTTGCGGAACTCCGGGAGACCCTGTCTGGTTGCGGCTACTCTGCTGGCCGAGATTCGCCGCGGAACCAAGAAGGCCTCCACACCCTGAGGGGAGTGACAGACGAATGAGGACTCATTCCGCAGCCTGCCGGGAGGCCACGGTCACTCGACTTTGGTGTCGATGACCTCTGAGGGAGTGAGAGAGCCCAGGGCGGTTTCTGCGTTCGGCCCCAAAGCTTTCTGATACTCAGCGAGGGCTAGAAGCGGCCATGTGTTCCGATACATGTCGTACTTCAGGTAGAACACTCTTGGAAATCCGGTTCCGGTGGTCTCGTCCTCCGTCCAGGATCCATCCGGGTTCTGTGCCTTCAGGAGCCATTCGATTCCTTTTCTGAGGCTTGGGCGATTCGGATCTCCGCAGGCGAGAATGCCCATCACCGCCCAGGCAGTTTGCGAGGCTGTGCTAGGGCCGGCTGCCTTGTGGACCGGGTCATCATAGGTATTGCAGCGCTCTCCCCATCCGCCATCTGGACGTTGTACCTTTTCCAGCCAGTCCCGTCCTCGGAGGATCCACGGGGCATCCATGCTGATTCCCAATGCCTGGAGCCCTCGAAGTGCCTGCCATGTTCCGTAGATGTAGTTCACGCCCCATCGCCCATACCAGGATCCATCCGCTTCCTGCTCCCGCTGGATATAGTCCAGGGCCTTGCGGATTTGAGGGTTGTCCTTCGAGTAGCCTTCGAGTCCCAGGAGTTCGAGAATTCGTGCTGTGATGTCGGCACACTCGGGGTCGAGCATGGCGTTGTGGTCAGCGAACGGCACTTTCTCCAGGATTCCCTTCGTGCAGTCCTTGTCGAAAGCCGCCCAACCACCGTCCTTGCACTGAAACGAAAGCATCCACCGCAGACCTCGCTGGAGACACTCATCACGCCGCACCTTGTTGTCCGTGGGAATCCTTCGCAATGCCAGGAGCACCATCGCCGTGTCATCAACGTCCGGATTCCACTTGTTGTTGAATTCAAATACCCATCCGCTCGGCTCCACTTTCGCCGGATTCTTGTGAATCCAGTCCCCTCGAAAGCGTATTTCGCGATCCATGATCCAGTCGGCAGCTCGCTTCATGGCGGGATGTTTTTCAGAGATCCCCGATTCATGGAGGCAAATCAGAGTGATGGCGCTGTCCCAGACAGGTGAAAAGCAGGGTTCGATCCGCACACTGTCGAGGGTCTCATGCTCCAGCTTTTTCAGCTCGTGGGCCGCCCGAATCACCTGAGGATGATCGTCGGGGTAGCCCAACGCTTTCAGCGCGATCAGAGCGTTCAGCATCGCAGGGAAAATCGCCGCGAGGCCATCTGAACCTTCAAACCTCTCCAACATCCATGCCTCTGCCTTCTTCAGGGCGCTACGTCGGAAGGGGTGGATGCCCGCGTGGGCCCACAGCTCGGCGAACTTGTGGAGCTTGTCGAGGGAAAGGAACAGGTTTCGCCACGTGAACCACTGAGGGTCCTTGGGAAGAGCCAGGTCACGTTCGTGAAACCCTTCGGGGTAGAGCTCATCCAAGGTCACCGCACAAGGTCGGGTGGGCTTGAAGTGATTGATGATTGCCAACGGGACCAACATGGCGCGGCTCCAGTTGCTCATGTCCCAAAAGTTCACGTGAAACCATTTTCCGATCAGCAGCACTTCGCACGGAATGGTGGGGACGTACTTCCAGGGATAGAGCCCGATCAGCGCCAGATAGAGCTTCGAAAAGGTATTCATCCTGGGCACC
>VHDG01000316.1 GCA_016871475.1 Verrucomicrobiota bacterium | reverse complement strand
GGCCCGTAGGTGTTGAAGATCCGAACGATGCGGGTTTGAAGCCCATGTTGCTTTCGATACGCCATCGTCATGGCTTCAGCAAATCTCTTGGCCTCGTCATAGCACCCACGAGGCCCGATGGGATTCACGTTACCCCAGTAGGTCTCAGGCTGAGGATGGACCAGGGGGTCGCCGTAAATTTCCGATGTCGAGGCCAGAAGAAACCGTGCGCCCTTCTCCCGCGCCAACCCCAGCGCCTTGTGAGTGCCCAGCGATCCCACCTTCAAAGTCTGGATCGGCAGCTCGAGGTAATCGATGGGGCTGGCCGGCGAGGCAAAATGCCAGATGTAATCCACAGGGCCGTCCAGAAACAGAAACTCCGTGACATCCTGTTGAATGAATCTGAAATCGGAGCAGCCCGCCAGGTGAGAGATGTTTGAAGTGGAGCCTGTGACGAGGTTGTCGATCGCAATCACGCGGTGACCTCTGCTGATCAGAAGGTCGCAGAGATGTGAGCCGAGAAAACCTGCGCCGCCGGTCACGACGGAGACGGGCTGCTTTGACACGTGGGACGATTTCCGTTTCGCCATGATGAAAGTTCGGCAGTCCTTGCCTCTTCTTGAGAAGGTTACTTCGCCCCGGTCCCCCGGATCACCACGGGAACCGTGAGCAGGATGATCTTCAGATCGAGCCAGAGGGACCAGTTGTCGATGTACTCCAGATCCAACCGAACCCATTCCTTGAAGTTGGTGACATTGCTCCGCCCCTTGATCTGCCACAGGCAGGTCAGGCCGGGTTTGACGCTCAGGCGACGGCGGTGGGCAAAGTCATCGAATCTGCGAACCTCATCGACAGGCAGCGGCCGGGGTCCCACCACGCTCATCTCCCCCTTGAGCACGTTGAAGAGCTGCGGCAACTCATCGAGGCTGTACTTTCGCAGCCACCTGCCCACCTGGGTGACGCGTGGATCATCCGTCACCTTGAACACCGGGCCGTCCATCTCATTGAACTTCGCAAGCTCCTCCTTCCTCTGCTCGGCGTCGGTCACCATGGATCGGAACTTGTACATCATGAACGGCTGGCCGTTGAGCCCACAGCGTGCCTGGCGGAAGAACACCGGCCCTTTGGATGTCAATTTGATCAACAACGCGATCGTCAGGAACAACCAGCTGCCAAAAACCAGCGCCGCCCCGGCAATCGCCTTGTCCAGGACCGTCTTGGCAAGCCGGGGCCAGGACTCATCCGGGACCGAACGAAAGACCATCACGGGCTTCCCGTGAAACTCATCGATGTTGGTCTGGGAAATCTGCGGCTGAAAAAAGTCCGCCAGAAGCCAAACCTCCACCCCTTCCAGCTCACAGGCCTGTATCGCGGTTTCGATCTGTCCGAAATAAGTGTGCTTGGCTGCAAGGATCACACCATTGGGTGCCTTCTCGTGCAGCATCCTGACGAGTTCGCCCACTCCCGACTGCTGAAGATCAAGCCTCCCGACCACCTCGATGGCATCAGGCATGTTCTGATCGAACTCCCGGTCAAAAGCCGCCATGTCCTCCGGGGTGGCTGCCACGATGAACCGTCGGCGCATCTGAGTCTGACCATAGCGCGTCTTGTAGATGGCCCGCGTGATCTCCTCGGATGCAGCCATCACAAGGAAGCACGTCCAGCCATAGAGTCCGATGACGATACGAGCGAGCTGGAGCTTGAAGACGAACATCATCAGGACCAACCCGAGCGTGACCAGGAAACAGCCCTTGGCGAGCTGGTAGTAGGCATCCCGGCGGGAACCGATGACCGAGCGCTGGTAGAAACCAACCGTCTCGAGAACAAGAGGCGCTCCGGGGATGATCACTAGGAAGAGCCAGATGAACTCCTTGAAGGGCTCGATCTCGCGTCCAAAAACAACGTGATGGAAAGGCGCCCAGAGCACATGCGTGAGCCAGAGGGCGAACGCGAAGAGGGCAGCATCCTTCCACTGGTGCACCTGAGCCCTGAACTGTTGTCGCTTTCGCAGCATCGCGGAAACTCTCTTCGGCCCGGCTCAGTTCGACGGCAGGCCCGCGGCGGATGCCACGGTGGTGGAGTTGCCATGCACTTGTTGAAACATGGGAACCGCCTCCGCAATGAACTTCTTGAGCCGATCAAACGTGGCTTCCTCCTGCCCCGGATGGCAGGCCGTGAAATAAGTGACATAGGCCCATCTCTGCAGAACCCCGGTCGTCAACAGGTCCCGCGCCATCCACCACTGACGCTCCAGGTGATCCGCCGTGAGCTGGCTCCCCGACACAAACCAGTACACATAAACGCCCTTCACAGGCATTTTCCGTCCGTCCTCAGTCAGTATCTCCTTTGAAAGCTCCAGGTGCATGATCGGGAGATCATAGGGCGCAGGCTTCGGAATCGGGATCGTGGTCGCGACGGTTCGATCGATGTTCCAGCCTTGTCCCGTAAGACAGAACTGAGGTTTGTGGATGCTGCTGCGATCCGCACCCATGAGGACGACCGTGGAGCTGATCCAGAATCCGTCAGCCGCCTTGTACCTTTTCAGGCCATAGACCGTGTCCTTGGGGAGGGTGTCGAGCAGGATGCGTTGAAGAGGCTCGGGCTCGCTCGTGAAGCCGGCGACGAAGTCAGGTGTGAAGACGCTGTTGGTCGATGCCTCCTTGCCTGCCGGATCCTTCAGAGCCACGGGAACCACCTTCAAACCCGGCTCACCCAGCCGCTGTCTCGATTGCAGGTCCTGCAGGAGGTAGGCGGTGGCACCGATCGCGACCGTGACGGTCATCAACATTATCCAGGATCGCTTTTCCATAAATCAAACCGGTTCAAGGGCTGGCTGTTCCGGCGGCCGAGGCGGGATCCACGCCCTGTGCGGGAGTTTCCTTTCTCAGCTCCTGATCGCCCAAAAACTTCACCAGCAGGACCACGCCGCCGATCGCAGGCACATAGGGCAGCAGGCTCAGGATGGAGTTGTCATGCACGAACTTGCCTGCGTTTTCGCCAAAGGCCTCCGAAGCGATAATGATGGCGACAAGCCTGAGCACATTCCCCAACACCGCGAAGGGGAATGCCGCAAGAAACGTCACCAACCTTCGCCACGGCGCCTTGAAGAACATGAACCCGGCAATGATGGAGATCGCCACCGTGGCGCTAAGACTCTTGATCCCGCTGCAGGCCGCGGCGATCTCATACTGATACTTGCCTTTCGCATCGAACAACATGGTGCCATCCGCAATGACATCGATGCCCATGACATAGTGGCAGAACACGCCCGTGATCTTGGTCGCCATGAGCCGCATCGGGAAGGTGATGCGCTCCGTTTCCGTGGCCAGCGGGACGCAGAACACGAACAGGCAGAAGGGAAAGAACGCGGTGACCAGGAACCGAAAGCCCCAGGTCATTCCCAGAATGCCGTAGAGCCCGATGAAGAAGCCGACGATGGAGAGGCGGGTCTGTTGGACGACATATCCGGCCCAGTGGGTCAGAAGGCCGAGCAGAACCAGGCACAACGCGGGCCACCAGGGAGCTTTGGCTGCCTCCAAAAGCTCGTTCCGCTTCCAATAGGCGAGCCCGATCACCACCAGAGGCATGTAGGCGCCGAGCTCGTCCGCATCGCTCATGCTGAACGCATACTTCATCCACCCAAAAAGCGACGTGGTCTTGATGTAGCCCAGCGTGGAATTGCCCAGAAAATGAAACAAGGCCACCCAGCCGAGGAACATCAGCCCAAACAACAGCTTGTTCGGAAGCCGATCCCAGCAACGCTTCAACTCGGAGGGTATGGCCCTCAGCTCATCCGGCGAATTAGACGACTCTTGCGACATGCCTTACACCTTTAGGTAGCCTGAACCTTTGATTACACAACGCGCAGGGACGTTCATTGGACGGGTTCCTGAATTGCACCTGTCTCGTTTCGAGACGGTTGCATCGGCAGCGTTCGCCCATACGCAAGCCGCAACTGTTGCACTGAACGTTCCCAATTCAACTCATTTCTAAACCGCTCCAATGCCTTCTGAGACATCTCGGCGCGCCCGGCCTCATCGTCAAGGGCTTGTGCGATCGCCACAGCCAGGGCCTCGGCTGAATTCTCGCCCACATACCGGGCTGCCTCACCCGCCGAGAACCGCCCCTCCTTAAGGTCAAACAGAACCTGCGGTTTGCCAAATGCCATGTACTCCAAGACCTTGTTCATCGTGCAGTGGTCGTTGTACGGATTGATCGGGTCACACGAGATCCCCAGGTCGATGGTCTTCAGCGCGGAGAAAAGGAACTCATTGCTGACCCGCCCCGGCAGATCGACCCAATCCTTCACTCCAAGCCGATCGCGCAGCGCAACCAGGTCGCCATGGGTGGGTCCGGTGCCCATGAGAAGGAACTGAATGTCCGTCCGGCCCATGCGTTTGACGAGATGCTCCGCCGCCTCCACCGCATAGCGCACCCCGTCGGCATCCCCCATCACACCGACGTAACCCACCAGAAACTTCCTCCCCTTCTTCAGGGCAGGATCCGGCTGGACCTCCTGAACGCTGATCTTGGGAGCCGTCCGCACGACAAAAACCTCGTTGGACTCCTTGCCACCTCGTTCAAGCGCAATGCCCCGCACCGACTCATTGGTGGCAAGCACCGTATCCGAACAAGCATAGGTCAGGCGCTCCGCACCCCGCACCAGCCAGTAAAGCGGCCCCCTCCCTCCAAACTTCGCCTCGAACATCTCCGGCCATGCGTCGTGAACGTCATAGATGACCTTCACCCCGAGCAGCTTGAACGGGAGAGCCTGCAGGAAAAGAATGTCAGGGGGATTGCAAAGATGGATCAGACGGAACCGATGCCGGATCCAGGCCTTCCAGCAAAGCCGGAATTCCCCCCACAAAGCGGACAGATACTCCGCCACAAACCCCACCAGCCCGCCGGCCTCGCTGGAGATCCAGTGCCGGTAAATGTGGATTCCATCCAGCACCTCCTCCGATTTGACATAGCCGCGCATCTTGGGGCAGATCACCACCACCTCGTATCCCGCGTCGCGAAGAGCACAGGATTCCTGCCAGACACGTCGATCCAATGGCACCGGCAGGTTCTCGACGATGATGAGGATGGCTTCTTTGGAAGGCATGGGAAAAAGCTACCAGCAAAACCCCTGATACCGAGCCGGGAGCCCGGAAAGCTCCTTCCAACCATTCACATCGAGGATCTGATGCTGTGGAGTGAGACGCTGCCGAAGATCCTCCAAGGGCACGCATTTCTGGGCCACGACGACGAGGCCCGCCTGACCGACCGCCTCGCTTAACGACGATTTCAACAAGGAGGCGAGCGCAGGCATTTTTGTATCGATGGCGCGCTTGTTCGCGCCTGTGACCGCCGCCAGGTTCAGCGCGGGGTCGTAGATGCGCAGCGGGATTCCCCTGCCCACC
>VHDG01000315.1 GCA_016871475.1 Verrucomicrobiota bacterium | reverse complement strand
TCGCGAGGAGCTGGTTGCCGATGCCAAAGGCGATGCCTTGGGAGAAGGAACCCGCGCCTGCTTGAGGCCACTCGATCCGCTGCGCCAGGAGGCTCGTCTGCGCCCCATTTGCATAACGCAACAACAACACCGAGGATCCTCCGCCTCCAACGAGGAGCTGGGTATTCGTGCCTGCGCCCCGAACCGCGAGAGAATCTCCCCATCGGGCATTCAGGCCCGCCACAGGGTTTCCGGAGAAGAGAACCACGGGAGCAGACGTTTCATTATTCCAACGATACACACGCAGGGAAGGCGCCAGGATGTCCGAACCTGAGATGTTCGCGCCGTAGAGGCGCCCGTCCTCTCCCGCTCCCAACGGACCGATGGCGACAGAGCCGCCGGAAACCCCTGTAACATCCAGGAACCCGAGCTCCGCTCCGTTAGTGGAGGCAAGAACCGCGACGGTGGGTCCGAGAGCGCGACTCGACAGGAGCAAGTGGCCGGTCGTGGGATTAAAAACCAAGCCCCTTTCGCTGGGGAAACCGTTCACATAATCTCGGGAACCATCCGCCGGGATCTCCCATAGTTTCTGAAGGCCCTGCGCCTGGGCATGAGGACTGCCCAGCAGCAACGCGCCCAGCCCCGTGAGCAAGGCCAGCGCGCCATGCCATTTCCGATATCCTGCAAAGACCCGGAAACAGACAGTCCACGGCGAAGCGACCGCGGTGGGACACCGCATGGTCGTCACATTAACTTCATCCTGCCGGCAATTCATGGCACGTCTCGTTCTCATTCTTATCGGCCGTCTTATGGAAGCCTTCGATATCTGAAAAACTCCCCTCTCAGATTCGGCTGCAGCTTCAGTCGAAAGATGAAGGGATTCCCATCACCTTTGAAGGCTTGAGCCAGTTCCCAAGGGGCATCCAAAGTGACTTTCTTCTCCAGCACATAGTCCACGCCCGGTTGAGTGCGAACTCCAAACACCAGTTCTCCATCCCGAAGCACGGGATCAATGATCTCAGGGGGCTGGACGCTCACATTCACCGTGACGGTAAAGCTGCAGGTGTTGGAGCCCAGGTTGGGATCGGCAATCCGGGTGGTAACCCTCGTGACACCGGGTGGGAACACCGACCCTGAGGGAGGATCGCTGATCACAGGGATGCTCGGATTGCAGGGACTGGCCGCGAGAGCAGTGAACAGGACGACCGCACCTGCTGCGTTCGAGGAGCTGACGACAATGTTGCTCGGACACTGGATGGTTACTCCGCCGGGATCCCTCACGCTGAAGACGGTTGCCACGGTGGATGTGTTGCCCGTCGAGTCGGCAACCCGGGTCAGGATCTGATGAGTTCCCACTCCGAGCAGCGTGCCTGCTGCGGGAATCTGCACGCGGCTGAGGAAGCGGGTTCCTGTGCAATCATCACTAAAGGACGCGTCGACCAGGGGAACGGGAGCTGTGCATCGTGCCAAAGCCACAGCCACCAGAGAGCTCGGCACCGTCACATCGGGTCCGCGCGTGTTATCAGCCTTCATGCCTGCGTTGAAACCATACGCATCCCAGAATCCAAACCCGTACACCACAACCTGGATAGGAGCGGTGGCCTGAACCCGATGCGCTCCGGGGCTGATCGGGATCCGCGCCTCGAGCATCTCAAGCTCAGAGGCTCGTGACTCCAACGTCCTAGCCATGGTTTACGAATTGAAACCAACCATCGGACACAAACCACTGGAACGGTGGGCGGAGTCAGAGGTTGATGGTGCGGGAGACTAAACACCATTCACCCGGGGGCAGGTCAAGCCGCGGGTGATGTGAGACCGTTACGCCTTTCGGAGAGGGCGGCATCCCTGGGAGCCTCTCGCTGCACGCCTCGAAGTCGGACGCGCAGTTCGTTGTCCACCCTTCAGGGTGTCCCCCCCAGCACGCTGATAGCCAACACGCGTTGGAAGCGCCCGTCCCCCTGGGAGCTGGCGTCCCCGCCGGCCTCTTGCCTCCTCATCGCGCCCCGCCTCACGCCCGCATCGTGGCTGGGTTTACACCCAAAGTGGTGAGCCAGTCAGCATAGGCAAAAGGTGAAATCTCGCTCGGCTTGATCTCGCTGCGCCCTCCCCAAAAGACGTTCGTATAGGAAACCGGAATCCCCACCGAGGCCAGATGAGCATCAATCGCCGCTTTGTGCGCCAGGACGAGCTCGCGCTCCGTGCCATGCGCCACCCCCATGATGTTCACATTACGGAACTCAGGTCCGCCCTCCCGCCAATAAGCGTGCGTCATGATGTGGTGACGTCCCACTTCCCGGCCGGCCTCGATCTCGCGTCCGGGGGGAACAGCCCAATGGAATAGGGCATTGAACCGGGTCACCCTCTCTCCGCCAGCAGTCGGCTTCACGTGCTCCAGGAAAGTCGAAAACCTTCCAATAACCTTCCGCTGAGTAAGTTCCTCCGCTGCCTGAAAGAAGGCTTCCTTCGGAACCCCGGCTTCGCCCGCCCGCTTGGCCCAAAGATCTCTCACAAGTTCTTCAGGCGAAAACTCACGCTTCAATGCGGTCAGGATCCTCCATTCCAAATCGCTCAGCTTCGTGACCTGCACTTCGATCGCCTCGGCAGGCTCATCCGCCCTGCTCCCGGGCTCCATGCCTCGACGTCGGGTATGGCCCACTCCAAGCGCAAACAGCCGCTTGGCAGACATCCATCGATAGTGCGTCGCTCCGACGATCCCCTTGAGCAATTCACAGTGCTTCGTCAAGGAATAGCCCTGTGGCACCTTCAAGGTCGTCCAAAGCTTGTAGCTGGATCCGGGCGTGGCCGCATCAGTGGATCGCAGCACCACATGGCCCGAAAACGGGTCCTTTTCGAACATGTAGCTAAACGCGTCGTCCAGCTTCTCGGCCGGAACTTCCCACGCCACCAGGGCACCGTCCGCCAGATTGGTGGCAAGAAGGGTCTGCCGAACCCGCCGGATGGTTCCAGCTTCGAGCATCGCACGAATCCGCTCCAGAACGATCTCAGGCGACACTCCCGACTGCTCGCTGATGGCTCCGATGGGATCCGGCTGAAAGCCCTGAAGGCGATCCTCTGAAACCGCCAGGATGGCAGCATTGGTAGGATCGGAAAACGTCACCGGCACCGTAAATGTGGTCATATCCGGGGGTGAGTAAACCCAATCCCCAGCCTTCTTGACCACTTTTTTGTTCCGAGGAGGTCTCGACTGGACAAAAAACGGTGAGGTTAGAAGCGAATCCAATCCAGGAGGGCCCCTCCCCCGTGGGGGATGGCAGCAAAAAAGGCAAGGGAGAGGAGAAGCGCAACAACTCCTGCAGCGAAACAGCGGGCATCCCGGACCAGCGCCGCAGACGCCAGCAATAATATGCTCAACGCAGGGAAGAAATTGCTGAACGGCACCGGCAAAGGAAGGAGCAGGAGGACAGCAGCCGTGGCGATCATGCAGCCTCCGACCCTGCGAAGCAGGGATGTGCTCATAAACAAACCACAGGGTTTGAGCACCTTTTCCAGACGATTCACGAGGGCCGCAGAAGCTTTGAACACCGCCGGAAAAAACTTTGCCGGAAGCTCCCGGTCCCGGAACCGCACAGGAATCTCCGGCTCCCTCCCGATCGTCAATCGCAGTCCGATCGCGAGGATCAGCATGCCGATCAACGTCGAGACCAGCGGCAATGGGATGGGAGTCATGAAGGGAAGCGAGAGCAGGATCAGAAGGACATACCATCCCCTGCCCCTCAGCCTCTCCCCCACCTCTCCAAGGCGAACAGGCTTTTCACCAAATCCACGGGCGAGATCGCCGAGCTGCGCGGACAACGATTTGTGTGTCGAGACCCCAGGGTCTGTGCAATCCATACAATACCCTTCGGCTCCAAATGACAGGGGCCTTAGGAAACCTCCAAAGACAGTTCCAAACCGTTGGACCCTCGACCTCAACGCCCCGCCCCAACCTCCCCATTGCCCCTGCGTTCCTACGCCGTCGAGGCCTGCATGCCCGGCCGTGGTCAGTGTTTGAGCGCCGATGAGGGGACACTTCACCCATGGATCCACCCGGCTGACCCAGGATATGGCACCGTCCGTACCAGTTCGATGCAGCTGCGGAGCGATCTCTCCGATGCTCCTGGTGATGTTTGAGAAGAGCCCCGACAACAGATCGTCTCACGGAGGAATGTGCGCAGATGGCTGCCCTGTCATTCCCCGCTCGTTCAACACTCAACACAAACCCAAAATGACACGACTGCAACTCCCCATCCTGGCCCTGGCAACATTACTCGCCGCCACCCTTTCCGCCGAAGGAGCCTCCACCGGCCTTCGATGGATTGATAGCAACACGAACCTCACCGTTTACGGTGATATCCGGCTCCGATACGAAGCGGACTGGGACTCCCAGACAACCACGGGCGCCCCAAGGGATGACCGAAACCGCGGACGGATCCGGGCGCGTCTTGGCTTTGGCTACAGGCTCTCGGACGAGTGGTCCGCGGGAGCACGGGTCCGCACTGGAAACAGTCGCAGCCAGCAGTCCCCCCATCTCACTTTCTCGGCCGACCGGGGAGGCCGCGATGACCTGGATTTCGTCGTTGACCGCTACTTCCTCCAATACAAGCGCGGGACCTTCACCGGATGGGGCGGGAGGAATGGGTCGCCTTTCTGGCAGCAGAACGAACTATTCTGGGACGAGGACGTAACCCCCACGGGCCTGGCTGGAACCTATGACTGGAAACTCGCCAAGGGAACCCTGAGTGCGATTGCGGGCGCCTTCTATCTGCCCGATGGCGGATACGACCTGAACGGCCGGATGCTCGCCGGCCAGTTGAAATACACCGCGCCGATCAACAAGTCCCAAATCACCACGGCGGCCGGGCTGTTCTACATGGACGGCGCGAGCGGAGCACGAAACCTACGGAACCAGAATGGTGCCAGGGATTACCTGATCGGCGTGGCTGGAGCGCAATGGAGCATCCCCATCCGCAAGCTACCCTTCGCCCTGGGCGCCGACCTGTTCCACAATTTCAAGGACTACGCCGCTGGAGATCCTCTTTCGATGATCGGCGCAATCGATCACCACAACGAAACCCTTGGTTACGTGCTTTCAGCGCAACTGGGACAGCTGAAGGACAAGAACAACTGGCTGCTCGGATACTACTACTCTCACATCGAAACCTTCTCCGTGAATGCCTCATACGCACAGGATGACTGGCACCGTTTCGGTTCAGCCACCCAGACCGACGCAAGCGACTTCGAGGGTCACGAGTTTCGCGCGGGATATGCGCTCACCAAGTCCATTAATATCCTGGCACGGCTATACCTGGTCGAAGCCATCACCACAGTTCAGAACGGGAGCCGATTCCGCGTCGACCTGAACTGGAAGTTTTAAGGCAGGGCTTATAACTCACCCCGATGCCATTTCACCCCAATATCATCCGATTCGTCCCTGCCGATGCGGGTTCCACCCCAA
>VHDG01000314.1 GCA_016871475.1 Verrucomicrobiota bacterium | reverse complement strand
GCAGGAGACCAGCCCAGACACTCGCCAGGAGGGCCAAAAATCGGAAGCGATGCAGCGCAGTCATGAGCCCAAGAACACCAGCAAAGTCGCAGGGGAGTCAACCGCGATCCCGGAGCGGAAAGCAGCACAGGCGAATCTCGCATTTTTCCAGCGCGACCCCTCCCGTAATCGTAACCGGCTATGGGTCCGCGATGCCAAGGATTCCGTCGAGCAGTCGGTCGTTCCCTTAAGATCGCCTCCAGGGAGGTGGTAGGACACCGCTAGCTTTTCAGGGTCGACAGGGTGGTTGGGGAGTCTTCGATGACGATGACGAGGGCAAGAGGGGATGCGGGGGCGGACGCGGATCGAGAAGGCTGAGATGCGCCCATGCAGCATCCGAAGCAGGATCGAGACGACGGTCTATTGGGTCAGGAGCCCTTGCCCGACAAGGCCGTTCCGACATGTTTCAACAACTCCAAGGCGCAGGCCTCGGCAAATTCCGGCGCGTTGATCTCACAGTCCATCTCCACCAAGGGAATCCCCGGACGAAGATGCTTCCGAATGCTCTCAAACAAAGCGGCATCGGCTTGCGGGTCGTGGAATTTCTGGCCTGGCGCGCTGATGATGCTGATGGCCTTGAGCGGGAGAAACACCGTGACAGGTCCGACGGAGAGATTGACCTTGTCGGCCAGGATCCTGCCCAGCTGGGTGCATTCCTCGGGCGTCGTACGCATCAGGGTGACCTGGGGATTGTGCTGATAAAAATTCCTGCCCTGAAACCGGGACGGCACAGTCTCCGGGGCGCCGAAGTTAACCATGTCGAGACAGCCCGGTGTCACGATGGCAGGAACCCCTCCACGAGCTGCTGCTTCCAACCGTGTCGGACCGGCGCCAAGAACCCCTCCGACCAGCTCATCGGCCCATTCAGTGGTCGTCATATCCAGCACACCCGCCACCCACCTGGACTCGATCAAAGCCTCCATGGCGCGACCACCCGAACCGGTGGCATGGAAGACCAGAACTTCATAACCCGCCCGCTCAAGCAGCTGGCGGGCATGATCCACGCACCGGGTCGTGTTCCCAAATTGACTTGCGACCAATACCGGACGATCGGCCGCCGCAGACACGTTCATCTCCACCATCCCACAGATCGCGCCGGCTGCACGGGTAAGGATCTGCCGGGAAATCCGGTTGATGCCTGCCACGTCCACGATGCTCGGAATCATGACAATGTCCTTGGATCCCACATAGGGTGCCGTGTTCCCACCAGCGAGTGTGCTGACCATCACCTTCGGGAAACCAATGGGCAATGCACGCATCGCTGCTGTCCCAATGGCTGTACCTCCACCACCGCCGAGTGAGATGACTCCTTGAATCCTGCCTTCAGCAACCAGCCGGCTCAGCAGGATCGGAGCACCCTTGGACATTGCAGCGACCGATTCCCCTCGGTCCTTCTTGCGTTGAAGAGCGGCCCAGTCCGCTCCAGATGCACGAGCGGATTCCTCGCGTGTGATATCCGGTGTGAGGGTCGGGGCATCGAGGCTGCCGACATCGATCAGCAATGGGGAATGCCCACGCTGGCGAATCAGATCCGCCACAAACCCGTGCTCCACGCCTTTGGTGTCAAAGGTGCCTAAAACAGCGATTGTTGCCATATGAGTGAGGGGCTGAGTGTTAACCCTGCGAAACCCCATTGGCAATGTTCGGATTGAAAACGAGGCGCCTTCGGAAGAATTCCAGTGGCCCGCCTCACGTGGTTTTGGTTCTATTCCACCCTGACGAATGTCGGTATCGGCCCCATCCAACACCCACACGCCCGGATCTCCTTCGGGTCCGCGCAGGAGTTCCATCCACATCGCCCTCGTGTGGTTGCTCCTCTCCATCGGATGGATGTCCGCCAATGAACCCACCCCTCCTCGCGATCCTGCATCCTGGTGGGCGTATCAGGAACTCCAACGACCGTATCCCCCGGAGGTGAAGGACAGACGATGGCCGCGAACCGACCTGGATCGCTTTATCCTGTCGAAGCTTGAAGCCCTTCAGCTCAAGCCTTCAGCTCAAGCTTCAAAGGATGAATTGCTGCGCCGCCTCCACTTTGACCTGATCGGACTCCCGCCCAGTCTCAACGAACAAAAGGCATTTCGTGCTGATCGTTCATCCAACGCCTTCAGCAACGTGGTGGAACGCCTCCTGGCATCTCCCCATTACGGGGAACGTTGGGGACGTCACTGGATGGATGTCGTGCGCTACGCCGATACCGCGGGCGACAACGCGGATTATCCCGTACCAGAGTCTTTCCGGTACCGTGACTACATCATCGACGCATTCAACCAGGACCTTCCCTATGACCAGTTCATCGTGGAACAGCTTGCAGGCGATATTCTGACTCAAGAGGCACCTACTGTAAGGCGGGCGGAAAGAATCGTTGCGACCGGCTTTCTCGCGCTTTCGAGGAGATACGCCACGGGGCCTTTCGAACTGATGCATCTCACCCTGGAAGACGCAATCGACACCACGGGCCGGACCTTTTTGGGAATGACTTTCAAGTGCGCAAGGTGTCACGACCACAAGAGCGATCCAGTCACAGCGCGCGACTACTACGGCCTTTACGGAATCTTTGCCAGCACCCGGTTTCCTTATGCAGGTTCGGAAGAATTCCAGTCGAAGAGCCTTCCGCGAACAGGCTTCGTTCCACTCGCTCCGCCGGCGGAGGCCGAGGCAGCCCTGGCCGCGAACCGCCAACGCCTCCAGGAACTGCGCACCGAACTGGCTCGCTTGGATGCCTCGAAAACTGCCGCCGAATCAAATAGCCCGGCCCGCACTTCCCTCGATACCAGGATTCAGCAGCTCAGATTGGAGCTCAAAAGGCGTGAGCGGTCCGGCACCCATCCTGACGCACCAGCTGCCTACGCGGTGTCGGAAGGAAAAGGAGAGGATCACCCGCTGCAGAAGTCGGGTGATCCAGGTCAACCAGGGGACAAAGTGCCCCGCTGTTTTCCGGCCTTCTTCAGCAAGTCAACACCACCTCCTGTCCTGCCTACCGGCTCGAGCGGTCGCCTGGAACTGGCACGCTGGATAACCCACCCCCGCAATCCTCTCACCGGGAGGACGATGGTGAATCGAATCTGGCAGGGACACTTCGGCCACGCCCTTGCGGCCACGCCCTCGAACCTCGGGTTAAGCTCAGAACCACCCTCCCATCCGGAACTCATCGACTGGCTCGCCTCCGAGTTCATCCGCTCAGGATGGTCCATCAAGCACATGCACCGGTTGATCCTGCATTCGGCAACCTGGCAGCAGACCTCTGGATTCAAAGCTCAGCATCAGGGCTCAATCAAGGATCCCTCCAATCGATGGCTTTGGCGCCAGAACCGGCAGCGAGCAGACGCCGAGGCGATTCGTGACAGCATGCTGCTGATGGGAAGGCAACTCGACCTGCGACGGCCCGGAGCTCATCCGTTCCCACCCATCGAGGAATGGCGATGGACGCAGCACGACCCCTTCAAGGCGGTTTATGAATCGAACCATCGAAGCGTCTATCTGATGCGGCAACGTATTCAGCGACATCCATACCTGGCCTTGTTCGACGCCCCTGATGCGAACGTGTCCACCGACATGCGTCCCGTGTCCAGTCTTCCAACCCAGGCACTCTACCTGATGAATCACCCCTTCGTTCAGGAGCAGGCCAGATTATTTGCGGACACTTTGCTCGCTCAGACCCATCTGACAGAAAAGGAAAGACTGGCCCAGGGCATCGAGAGCGCATGGGCTCGGCCAGCCAAACCACACGAACTCAAAACAGCCTCAGTCTTTCTGAGGATGTGCCAGAAACAGGCCGGAGCAGAGGGCTTGGCTTCGGACGAAAGCCTCCGGGAAGCGTGGATCAGCTGGTGTCGGGTGCTGATCACATCCAACCCCTTTCTCTATATCGATTGATATGAACCCGAATCCGCTCATGGGCTTTCGAACAACGCGCCGGGATTTCTTGAAGGCGTCGACCTGGATGGTTGGGGGCGGAGGGCTGTCACTTCAGGCGGCCCTTGCTCATCGGGCTTCGATGGGGGAAGCGGCCGTGTTCGCGCCGCGCCCTTCACATCATCCTGCCAGGGCTCAGCATCTGATCATTGTCTTCCTGACCGGTGGGATGTCGCATGTGGACACCTTTGATTTCAAGCCGGCCTTGCAGGCACGACATGGCGAGCCGGCTGATGCGGCAGGACTGAGACCTGACGAAGCTCGCAAGCAGCCATTGCTTGGATCTCCGTTCGAGTTTCGTCGGCATGGCCAGGCCGGGATTTGGGTCAGCGATCTCTTTCCCAAACTGGCCGGTCTCGCGGACCAGCTTTGCATCGTTCGCTCCCTCCATACGGACATCGTGGAGCACTTTCAGGCGACCTTGGCCATGCACACGGGCTCCTCCACGGTTCCAATGCCGAGCATCGGTTCCTGGATCAGTCATGGTCTGGGTACACGGAACCCGAATCTACCCGCGTACATGGTTTTTGCTGAGCATCTCCCGTACGCAGGTGCACAAGTCTTCGATGCCCAGTTCCTGCCCGCCCACCATCATGGTCTGAGGATCATCCCCGGCGATGACTTGATCCCCAATCTGAAAGCGCTGCCGAGGAAGACTTCGCTGGCGGACCTCGAGCAGGAGATGCTGCAGCAGGTGAACCAGGATCATGCGGCAAGACGAAGCCACGGCGCGGATTTAAGAGGACAGATGAGCTCGCTTGCTGTGGCGCGAGGGATGATGCAAACGGCTCCTGCGGCCTTCGATATTCGCGGCGAGAGCCAGGCCACTCTGGACGCCTACGGAGTGAAGCCGGGAGATCGGCGTTCCTTCGGTTGGCAGTGTCTGGGCGCGCGAAGGCTTGTAGAGCGCGGAGTTCGAGTGGTGGAGATCATCGATACGGGATCAGGCGACAACTGGGATTCGCATGGTGACATGGCCGCGCACCGACCCAAGGCCGCGCGTGTCGATCAATCCCTGACATCGCTCCTCACCGACCTGCGAGAACGTGGGCTGTTGCAGGACACGCTCGTGGCGATATGCACGGAGTTCGGTCGAACCCCCTGGACTGACGGCCTGAACAGCAAGGGCAGAAACCACTTTGCAAAGGCTTTTACGTGCCTGCTGGCCGGAGCGGGAATCAAGCCTGGATCGACCTACGGAGAGACCGATGAGCTCGGTTCGACAATCGTCAAGGATCCCATGCACGTCCACGACTATCACGCCACCATTCTGCATCTGATGGGATTGGATCATACCCGCCTGACCTATCGATATGGCGGACGGGACTTCCGCCTCACCGACGTGCACGGAAATGTCGCGCATGGCGTGATCTCCTAGGCTGGAGCATGAAATAAGCGGGCTAGCAACCCGTCTGAGAGCAGAGCTACTTCTTTGATTTGGCTGCGATGACAGCCTCGACGATTCGGTCGTTGTCGGAGCCGAGATCCCAAACCAGCTT
>VHDG01000313.1 GCA_016871475.1 Verrucomicrobiota bacterium | reverse complement strand
CCTCCCGGTGCTGCCTTTGCTGCGGGCAGGCTTGATCAAATCAGACGGCATGATCGCCAGCTCGCTGAGCGGCGTCAGTGGTGCGGGCCGAAAGGCGGAAATCGACTATCTGTTCTGCGAATGCAACGAAAGTGTCCGCCCCTACGGAGTTCCCAAGCACCGGCATCTCTCTGAAATGGAACAGGAGATGTCGATCGCGGCGAACCGGCAGGTGACCCTTCAGTTCGTTCCCCACTTGATACCGGTGAACCGCGGAATTCTCACGACGCTCTATCTGGCTCCGGCCACACACTTCAACGGAGCGGAAGAAGCCCGCGAAGTATCCAAGACCGTGACGGAGTGCTACCGCCGGGCCTATTCGCAGGAACCTTTTGTGAGGCTGCTTGAGGGAGCGGCGTTGCCCGACACCAAGAACGTCGTGGGCACCAACTGCGTGGAGATTGCACATCGGGTGGACCCCAGAACCGGACGACTCATTGTGATGAGCGCTGAGGACAACATCGTGAAGGGTGCGAGCGGCCAGGCGGTTCAGAGCATGAACATCCGCTTTGGATTCCCGGAAACAACCGGATTGGTGTGAGCCATGCGAGGCAAGTTTTCGCATTGACCGGATGAGCGCCAGAATCTTATTTGGAGATATGAAGCCCAGCGATGTTGTTTCTGATGTGTTCAAGCTCTTCAATGAGAAGGGCCACCGCGCCTACGGCGAGGATGTCACCGAGCTTCAACATGCCCTGCAGTGCGCCACCATCGCACGCTCCAGGGGCGAGCCTCCCGCCATCGTGGCTGCCTGCCTGCTCCATGATTATGGACATCTCGTGCATGATCTCGGGGAGGATATTGCGGATCGAGGCATCGATGCCCGCCATGAAGCGATCGGTGCGAACCGGCTCGATCGCCTCTTCACAGCCGAGGTCGTGGAACCGGTCAGGCTCCATGTGGCCGCCAAGCGCTATCTCTGCTGGAAGGATCCCGCCTATCTCTCTGGCCTGTCCGATGCATCGAGCCAAAGCCTGATGCTTCAAGGAGGCCCGATGAGTGATGCCGAGGCGCGGGAATTTGAACGTCACCCTCATTATCAAGCGGCGGTGCGTGTCCGGCACTACGATGACCTGGGAAAAGATCCGACCCTGAAAACGCCCGACATCGAGGACTTTCGCCAGGAGTTGGAAGCCTTCGTGCAAGTCGCCTGATATGGAGCAGCCAACAAACGCTCCCGAACCTGCGAAACCCAGCCACGGCACTCCGGGTCCGGGCGGCAGCACAGCCCGGCTGGCTGCCCTGGGCGCTGTGGCGTTCACTCTTCCAAGCCTCCTCGTTTTCGGCAGCTGGGCGTGGGGTGGGCGCTTCTTCTATCGCAACCTCGGAGAGGCAGGAGCGTACGCCGCATGGGCATTCATGTTCATCGGACTCGCAGCTTTCCTGATGCCGCGCGCCCTCGCCCCTGAAGGAACCCGCGGCCGCTTCGCCCTGGCTTTCTCGCTGGGCTTCCTCCTCTATTCGTTCCTGTGGAGCCTGGCATGGATGAAGATTTCCAATCGACCGGGAGAATGGATCGGCAGCGCTGCCGGCACTGCGGGATACATTTGGGTGATGCGATGTTTCTTCGCCTCGGAGAGATCCTTCGTGAAGGAATGGAGCCTGTTGTTCCTTCTCCACAGCGCCGGGTATTTCGCCGGCAGCCTGATCTTTGAGGCCCTGAAGCACTCGACCCTTTCAATGATGGCCTGGGGTTTGACGTACGGGTTGGGAATGGGGGCAGGAATGGGAGCGGCTTTCAGGCCGAAACCCAAGGCTGAAACCCAGAACCCAAATCCCTCACCCTCGACCTGACACGCAATTCTCGCCGCATGAGCCTTGTCCGGGCTCAGCTGCACCGTGGATCAGGGGAGAGGTTCCGCTCTGGCAGCAGCCAGGAGCTGATACCATTCCTCATGACTGAGCAGGTCGGGGTTTGAGGCCGCCACCGTCTGGATGCGCTCAGGCTGGAGGGAGCCCACGATGGGCAGGATCTCCGAGGGATGTTTCAGCAGCCAACTCAGAGCGATCACCGCACGGCTGACGGACTTTTCCCTGGCCATTGTGTCCATGAGGGAGAGCAGCCGCTCGGATGAGTAGCCTTGCTGTGAAGGCAAGACTCGTGTCGAGCCATCCGCGAGCTTGCCTCCCCCCAGAGGACTCCATGCCATGGGACTCATGCCCCGGGTGAGGCATTGATCCAGCACTCCGTTTTCCAAGGGACCGAGTTGAAACAAGCTGATCTCCACCTGGTTCACTTGAAGGGAAAAACCAAGAGACGCCTGGAGAGCTTCCACCTGGGATGGCCGGAAGTTGCTGACTCCAAACTCCCGCACCTTCCCCTGCTCACGAAGCAGGGTGAAAGCCTCGGCCACTTCCATCGGGTCCATCAGATAGTCCGGGCGATGCAGTTGATAGAGATCGATGACATCGACTCCAAGCCGTTGAAGAGATGACTCGCAACTCCTCACGATGTATTCCTTGCGAAAGTCGTATCGATAAGGCGCCCCCGTCGACGGGGTGTCCTTGGCCCGGATCCCACACTTGGTGGCGATCAGGATCTGCCTCCGCATTCCAGGGATGTCCTTGAGAATTTTGCCAAACAACGTTTCGGCGGCACCCTGGCAGTAGATATCCGCGTGGTCGAAGAGTGTGATGCCCGATTCAATCGCGGCCACGATTGCACGCCGGGCGATGTCGGTGGCATCGGGGCCTATTTCCGGCGGATTCCACGTTCCTGCAAGCCGCCAACAACCGTACGCGATCCTGCTGGTTTCGAGGGAACTGGTACCAACTCTTGATTTTTGCATGCGAAAAACAGATCTGCCTCAGGCAACGAACTTGCTCACCAGTCCTTGAAAGACCTGGGGTTTCGGTTGAGGCGATTCGTTTGAAGCGGCGTCGGGCGCAGCATGCGTTCCTCGGATCGCAGGGCTTCGAGAAGCTGCATCGCCTGTTGCTGGGTCATCTGCATGACGCGAAGCTGTTGTGAGGTCCCCGCTGGTGCGTTGGTGTCACCGGCTTTGGCTTGCTCGCCCTGCTTGCCTTGCTGGCCTTGCTGCTCCTCTCCAGGCTGCTGCTTCCGCTCATCCTTGGCCTGGCCCTTCTCCCCCTCCTGGCTGCCCTCCTCTTCCCCAGGTTTAGGTTTCGAAGACTGCTCCGAATCCTGCTTCTGGGAGTCTTTCGGGTCCTTCTGTTTGTCAGGGCTGTTCTCTGAATCCTTCCCCTCCTTCTCTTGTTGGTCGTTCTTTGAAGAGTCCTGCTTGTTCGGGTCCTGCTTCTTCTCCGACTGCGAATCTTCCTGACCCGAGTTCTGATCCTTCGAATCCTTCCCGTCCTTCTTATCCTCCTTCTTGTTGTCCTTGTCGTCCTGCTTGTCGTCCTGGTTCTGGTCCTGTTTCTGATTCTCCTGCTGTTGCTTCTTCAGCTCTTCAAGCCGCTTCTGGACAAGATCACGGTTATGTTTGGATTGGATGTCATTCGGATCGAGCTTCAGCGCCGATTCGTAATCCTGCACGGCTTTCTCCCATGCAGCGATGGTCTGGTCAGGGGCTTCGCTTGTCTCGCCCGTTCGATACTGTGTGTTGCCCCGGTTGTAGTAGGCCTGCTGCTGCAGCTTCAGATCGGGTGTGGATAGCGCAGCGCTGAAATGGTCCATCGCGGAGTCCAGTTTCCCCGCCTGATAAGCGGCGCTGCCTGCGTTGTAATGCAAGGGGGAATCCTGAGGCGATTGCTTCAACAGCCGTTCGTATTCAGCCAGTGCATTCTTATACCGGCCCGCCTCGAAATGCTTGCGAGCTGCAGAGGGGGTGGCCCAGGAGCTCTCTGGCAAACCGAGAACCAAAAATAACAAGAGCGCGAGCACAGCCTTCGGCCTGAGTGCGCTCGGGACAGGGGCCGGACGTCGCCGGTCCGGCACCAGCCACTCGATGAGCAGGCCAAGCAGCGCCAGGCCCAGAAACCATTGATAACGTTCAACGTATTGTCGTGTCATCGAGGTCTGGAACTCCCGTTTCGGAAGCGACGCAAGCCCGCGCTGGTAAAGCGCCTCCATCGCGTTGGGAGTGCTTAAGGCCAGATAGAAGCCTTTTCCCGCCTGGGCCAGATCACGCAGGAGTTGTTCGTTCAAACGCGACTTCACCGCGTTGCCGTTTTCTTCCTTGATGAAGTCAAGGCGACCCTTCGCATCTCTGACCGGGACGAGTTCGCCTTGCGTCGTTCCAACACCAATGGTGAACACGGTCAGCCCTTGTTTCGCAGCCTCTCTGGCCGCCTGGATCGCCTCGCCATCATGATCCTCACCGTCGGTGAACAGGATCAGGGCCTTATGGTTGTCGAGTTGTGAGTCCTTGAATGCCCCCAACGCCGCCTGGATCGCTTCCGTGAGTGCGGTGCCGCCCTGGGGCAATACCGTGGTATCGAGACTGTCGATGTGCTGACTGAAGGCCCCGGGGTCGGTGGACATGGGCATCTGTAGGAAAGCCGTGCCCGCAAAGGCGATCAACCCGATCCGATCCGCCTCTGCAATCCGTCGAAGGTCCATGGCCGCCAATTTCGCCCGGGCAAGACGGTTGGGTGCGGCGTCCTCGGCAAGCATGCTCCGGGAAGTGTCGAGAGCCACGATGATGTCGAGCCCGCGTTGCTGTACCTCGCGATAGCTGAACCCCCACTGCGGACGGGCGAGGGCGATGAGGGCCAGGGCCACTGCGACGACGAGCAGAGTGGCCCGGAATTTACGCCGCCGTGTGGAGACGCCAAGGATGAGAGATTCCACCAGCCGGGCGGGGATGAATTTCAAAGTGAGCCTCTCGCGGGTGCGTCGGCTCCACCAGAGGAACAGGATCATGGCAGGCACTGTCACTGCCAGAATCCAGAGGCCGTTGGGGTTCGCGAATTGCATCGATAACGCACAAATCAATACCGCATCCGCAGGACGGGATCAATGCCGGCCTGGCTTTCAGGGAACCTGACCGGGTCGGCTGAGATAGTAGATGAGATCCCGCACCTCCACGTCCGTGAGGGGAGCCAGCAGTCCCTCCGGCATCATTGACAGCTCGCTGAGCTGGAGACTTTTCACATCCGACTTCGGGATCACCAACACCTCCGAAGCCGTCGCCACCGTCAACGTCCTGTCATCCTGTGCCTTCACAATCCCGGTCAGAACCCGGTCGTCCTTCAGTTCCACCGTGGAAGACCGGTAATCGTTCGGGATGACCGCGTTGGGATCCACCATGTTGGAGAGGATATAGTCGAGGTCCGCGCGATTGGAACCCGTGAGATCAGGGCCCACCTTGCCCCCGGCATCAAACAAAACATGGCATTGCTGACAGATCTTGGCGAAGACCTGCCGCCCCCGTGACGCATCTCCCGGAGTCGATCCCCCTGCGGCGTAGATCCTCCGGTACCTCTGAATCTCCTTCTGCTTGTCCTCGCTTGATGCAC
>VHDG01000312.1 GCA_016871475.1 Verrucomicrobiota bacterium | reverse complement strand
CCCCGATGAGGATGTCATCGCGTCCGTCACCGTTGACGTCCACCCATCCCACTGGAGGCCCGGTTTGACTCAACAACCTTGGAAGAGACGGCTGGCGGGCGAAATCATCGAAGGGTTCCTCCTTGGATGAGTGCTTCAGCAAAGCGTGTTCGGATTCGAACCAGCTCTCCCTGGGAACTCTCGTGTGGAGCGCCGGCAACACCGTCACCGGAGTGTCAGATTCATGGATCTCATAGATTCGATTGGGGATGAGGTTGGTCACGGAGGTTGTACGACCGCTGCGCCAACGGACACTGACCGACAGCATCGAGGGATTGCTTCCCACTGCGAACGTCCTCATCGCCTGATCGCCGGATAGGTACCGACCTCCTGCAATGATTTCCTGCGTCTGCTCAGGGACCGCGCCTCCGTGAAGCTGGATCCTGGCTCCCACGCCGAACACGTTGCCGTCTTTGCCTCGAAGTCGGACTCCCACGCGAGCTTGTGTGGCGCCATTGCGATACACGCCAGCGCCTGCCTTCAGGTTGTTCACCACCACATCCAGGTCCCCATCGTTATCCAGATCCCCCAACGCCATTCCCTGGGAGATCACAGCCGTATCGAAGCCCCACGCCGGCCCCACTTCCTCGAACCTGAGCCCGCCCAGATTCCGGAAGGCGTTGTTCGGAGTGAACAAGCCGGGGAAAGCGCTGACGAGCTTGAGCACGTCGTCGAAGGAAATCTTCCCGCCACGCTTCAACGCCTCCACAGCCATGCCCATGTCGCCATGCTGAAAATCCCGGAGCTGCCCGTTCGCGACCAACAAATCCTCGAACCCATCCAGGTCCACATCCAGAAACACCGGACCCCAGGACCACTCGGAGGCTTCAACACCCGCCAGAAAAGCCAGTTCGGCAAAGGTCATGTCGCCTCGATTGATTTGCAGGGTGTTCCTCGGCATCTGCGCCCGGTTCTCAAACACACCCGGCGGCGGAGGTTTGCTTCCACCCTCAGCCACCTGCGTCATCCGCTTGAGATGGCTGCGACTGAACATATCCACGGTGATGAAATCCAGATGCCCATCCCGGTTCACATCCGCAAAGTCCACACCCATGGAGAACATGCTGTTGTTTCTCAAAGCGATCGAACTGACCGCCCGGAAAACGCCCTGTCCAGTGTTCAGCCAGAATCGATCCGGTGTGAACAGGTCGTTGCAAACGTACAGATCAGGGTCGCCGTCCTGATCCACATCATGGAACTGCACAGCCAACCCCCAATCCAGTGGCGCCTCCTTCAAAGGCTGCCCATCCTCATCCAGGAACGCGCCGCCTGTGAACGGGATCTTTTCAAATTTGCCGGTCCCGTCGTTTCGATAAAGCCCATCCTCCTGTCCAAGTTCCATCACCTGACTCATGCCGGCCACGATGAATCGATTGGTCAGATCCGGATCCGAAGCAGGGCGACCGTTCATGCTCAGCACCACAGGCCGCCCCCCCTGCATGGCCAGCCGGAACTGGGCGTCGGGCTGATCCATGATCGTGTGGGGACGGAAGTTCGCCACATACAGATCGAGATCGGAATCACCGTCGATGTCCGCCAACGCCATCGAAGTGCTGCCCAGATCGGAGGCCAAACCGGCATCGCCGGTGGTTTCCTGAAACATCCATCCGCCCTTGTTCTTGAACAGGCGCACGCCCCGCCCGAACGAACTCACCAGCAGATCGAGATCGCCGTCTCCGTCCGTGTCCGCCAACACCGCACCCGTGGAAGCCTGCCCCGGACAACCCACACCTGCCTTCTCGGTCATGTCCTCGAACCGGAACTCCCCAAGATTGCGATAAAGCCGCCCGCCGGACTCCAACGCGGCAAAATAGATGTCGCACAGCCCATCGCCATCCACATCGCCAAGCGCCACGCCGCTGCCGCTCAGAAGATTCCGGTTCGTGATCGAGCGACGGTCACTCAGATGGTTTGTGAATGTGATTCCAGTCGCTGAAGGCGCAAGAAGGTGAAACCCGTCGCGGTCGGAGGCCGAAGGTTTCACAGTCAACCAGCGAACTCCGGCTCCATCGTTCCATTCGAGCGCCTGCAAGCCTGGATGGGCCAGCAGCAGCAGCAGCACGATGCGACAACCATGCGTCATTAAACCCAGCGAGGTTCGCTTGCCCGATGTCATGGCGTGCCGGTCTTCCACGGCGCGAGCTTACCCTCAGTGTCGATGATGAAGTCGCGTCCCTCGGCCGGCACGGAGCTCCTGGTCTCTTTTCCTCCGGGCCACCGCACCCAGATCTCCGTGGGGCGAGGATCACTTCCGAGGATGACAACGGACGAGTTCTGAGAGAGATAACCGCTCCCTGCCTGCACTTCCTTGATGGGGCCCGGCTTCTCCCCGGCGATCGCTCGGATGCCGGCCCCGACGGCTGATGGATTGTTGCCGCCGCCCCTGAGCCTGACCGTGAGCCCAGGCTTGGCGGCCCGGTTGCGAAAGAGCTTCAAAGAGCCGCTGTTCTGCGCCAGGGCAATGTCCACCCGCCCATCCCCATCGTAGTCCGACCAGGCACAACCGCGCTGATCTCCATATGCAGCAATTCCCGCATTGGGTCCGGCTGCCGCGAGCCCGCCCTTCCCATCGTTTAAGACGACGAGCCCGCGCCCCGCGTCACATCGTGGGAATTCCAGATTCATGGGGAACAGGTTCTGCGCGAGAAACAAGTCGTCATCAGAATCCCCATCCAGATCCGCGACGCAGATCCCGAACACCGGAGCCAGCTGCGCTTCACGTGGAAGCGCACGAAGCTCCCATGTGTCTCCACGGTTGAACAAGACGATGGAAACACTCCATTGAACCTCGAGACGTTTGGCAGCGGCCAAACGTTCGCCCAGGATCTCCTGCAAGGTGGACTGAGCGAACGCTTCGTAAGAGGGAACTCGCTCGGAAAGAAACGGCATCGAAGCCCTCATCATGCGCCAGGACCGCTGAGCGACTTCACGCCCTCCAAGGATCCTGCCCTCAACGAGATCCACCCCGCCCGCCCCCGATAGGTCGCCATGGTAGAGCACCCAGGGCTGCTCAGGTGATGTCTGGTGCCGCGAGTTGAGACCTTGATTGCCGACCACCAGGTCCAGACGACCATCCCCATCAAGATCCCCGGAGGCAATGCTCCGCCACCAGCCCGTCAGTTTGTCTAGCGATTGCCTCGTCTCCGTGCCTGGAAGGGAAACGCTCACGTTCCAGGGCTCCAACATCCCCCGATTGTTTCGAAGCAACCGCACCGAGCCCCACTCACAGGCGAGCGCAAGATCTGGATCGCCGTCCCCATCCAGATCACTGAACACGGCACCGCTCACCAAACCAAGACCAGGAATGGATTCCCCGGCTGAAAACCGTCCTCCCTCATTCCTCAGCCAGCGGCTGGGGGCTGATTCCGGATATCGTCCAGCGACAGCACGAGTCCCGATGAAAAGATCCAGGTCGCCGTCGTTATCAACATCCGCCAATGCCAGAGGTCCCGTGGAAGCCACGGGTCCCATTACGCTTTCCCCTCCCGCCCCGCGGGCAGGATCGTACACACGAATCGCTCCACCATTGGTGGTGCCGTCCTCGTAGTTCGCCGACCCCACGAAGAGCATTCCTGAAGCCGAAACAATTCCAGCGGCATCCCGACCCAAAGCCCGGCTCAGTGATCCGTTGGTCAATCGGGCGAATCCCCCCCTGCCGTCGTTCTGAAAAACCCCAAGCATGCCCGCCCGGCCAGCGCCTGCGACCAGATCAGGCCAGCCATCACCGTTGAAATCAGTCCAACACACGCCGGGTCCCAGACGCGCCAGTTGCCAGGGAAGCAACGGCTGCCTTTGCAGGTCAGCGAAGGGTTCGTCTCGATGCCGATAAGGAACCAACGAGCTCATGTCCTCAAACCATGCAGCCGGTTGTGGCGTCGAAGGCGTCGGATCAAGAGAACTCTTCTCGTGAATTTCGTAGAGATAACCGGCCTCGATCCCCTCCAGGCGGGTGATCTTCCCTGATCGCCAGCGAACTTCGATCACTCCAGGTTGTTGCCCGGCAGCGAACGTCCTTTCCGGAGCATCGCTCGAGACATAACGCCCCCCGGCCATGATGGCCTGGGACTGGGCCGGGAATCCGGCATAAAGCAGGCTGATTCGCGCGCCGACCCCTCTTGAGTTCCCACCTTGTCCCACGAGGCGCACCCCAACGCGCGGCTTCGACACATCATTGCGATAAATCCCGGCAGGACCGTTGAGATTGTTCACGATCACATCACTGTCACCATCGCCGTCCAAGTCAGCCAGGCACATGCCATGCGACACCTCCTCGCTCGCAAATCCCCATTGCGAACTGGAATCCTCAAAAACTCCTCCCCCCTTGTTGCGAAAGGAGGCATTGGGACTATTGAGGCGGGCGAACATCTTGTTAAGCTGCAGCAGTTCCGTCTTCGTTCGCTTCTTTTGCGCGATCAAGACCTCCGACTGTTCCATCACGTCCGCGTTCATCGCATCGCGTTCATGGCCGTTGGTCACCAGCAGGTCTTCCCATCCGTCCAGATCCACATCCAGAAAGACCGGTGTCCAGGACCAGTCCGATGCTTCGAGTCCGTTGGCCCAAGCCGTCTCTGAGAACGTTCCATCCCCCCTCGAGAAAAACAGGGTGTTGTTTGCGTACTGCAAACGTTCCTCCCCACCTCCGGCAGGAATCTCGTAGGGCGGAACGCCGCCAATTTGAACATGACGGTTCCTGTGGGTTCTCCCGAGCATGTCCACGACAAAAAAGTCGTCGTGCCCATCCCTGTTCAGATCAGCCACATCGATGCCCATCGAGAACATGCTGGTGTGTCGAATGGCGTCGAGCGGGGCTGCCTGGAACACGCCGGATCCGTTGTTCCACCAGATCCGATCAGGCGACTCAAAATCGTTGCAGACATACAGATCCGGGGTTCCGTCACCATTCAGATCACGAAATATCACGGACAGCCCCCAGTCAAACGGTGGTTGTTTCAGTGGTTGCCCGGACTCATCCCTGAAAGCCCCGCCGGTAAAGGGAACGAGCGTGAAAACTCCCTTGCCATCGTTCTGATACAACGCATCTGCCTCGCCATTCTCCACCACCCGGCCCCTCGCACTCACGCTGAAGCGACCTGCCAGATCCGGTGATTCCACCGACCGCCCATTGTATTCGAGAATCACCGTTCGACCGTCCTGATTGGACATCCTGTACCTGGCCTCGGGATCATCTCTGACCGTGAACATCCGATAGTTCACCACATACAGATCCAGGTCTCCGTCACCTTCCATGTCAGCCAGCGCCAGCGAAGCCCCGCACCGCCCCGGGTTGAGCAGAGACCGACGCTCAAAACGTCCCTTGCCATCGTTCGACAACAGCCATGTCCCGGAGCCGACCGTGTTCAGAATCAGATCCAAATCACCGTCGCCGTCCAGGTCGGCCAGGACTGTGCCGGTGGCATCAAGGGTTGATGCAGC
>VHDG01000311.1 GCA_016871475.1 Verrucomicrobiota bacterium | reverse complement strand
GGGCCAACCCCCATACCCTGCATGTTCAGAACCCTCCTCATCATCACGGTAGTATTGCTTTCACTCATCGGTGGCATGGCCGTCGGGCTCTACCACTACTTCGGCTGGAAGGGGCTTCTTGGCCTGCCTTTCCTGATTCTTGCCCTGCTGTGGTTGGGGAAGATGGTGGTGGGATCCCTCTTCAAGAAGTTCGCAGGGAAACTGTTTGGAATGAAGTCCGAGGTTCTTAAAGACGCGGCTGTCCTCCTGCATTCCATCACTCCAGTCGCGAAACCACCACAGCCCGAACGTTCCCTCGAGGATGCTGATGGTGCCCCTGAGGAAGATGAGTCCGATCCGAACGAGGAGGCGAGTCATTATTTCGAGTTCGACATGACGATTACGCGCGTATCCGGTGGCGACGACCGGATCTGGGAGCCGGGCGAACTGATACTGACGATGGATCGTGTGGTGACCCTTGAGGACTTGAGTGAGGGAGAGAAGGAGCTGGGATTCTCAGCGGCCTATCAGATCTGGGAGGACGGTGCATTTGTGGACGACAAGGTCGGCAAGATGCCTGGATCCCAGCGCTTGAAAATGACGTTCGCTGTGAAGCCTCGGATTCAGAGGGGCTGGCTTCAATATTATGATCAGCCTCTGTGCGAGGTGAGCCTGCCCGATTGGAGGATCTCGTAAGTCTGCTTCGAGGCGAACTCTCAGACTATTGGAGAGACCAACTACGGAACCACTGGCAGGAGGATGTCCTTCGGTGCGCGCCCGGTGGGGGGACGAGTAAATTTCTCCCCGTAATGGGTGTAGCCGTTAACAAAACCTCCATGGTGCAGAAAGAATTGGCCGTTCTCCACGCCCATGAAGCGATCCAGTCGATCGGCGCGTCCAGTCACGTCGTGGCTGAAGCTGGCCGTGGTCAGTTCATGCCATTCTCCGGTATCGCTCTTAAACCACTGATTGCCGTAGAGGGCCTTGCGCGGCAAATGCCCCCGACTGCCGCCAAAATCTTCACTGAAGGAGTAGAGCCCTCGCAGCCAGCCTCCTTCCTTGGGGGCTTTCCAGGAGGAGATGAGCATCCAGTCCTTCCTCCCTGGATGAAACCAGTACCCTGAGTAGATGGTGAATGTGTTGTTTGTGGGCTGGGCGGTCACGATGAACTTCTGAACTTCACCTGTTTTCCAGGGATACTTCAGATGGCTGTGTCCGCCGGTGCCTTCGTTTCCAAAATCTCCCGAGTACACACCCTGACCTTTGGACACCAAGGTCACGCGGTTGCTTGAGGCCACCTTGTCACGGCTGACAGCTTCATTTCCGCTGTCCCACACGCTGAAAATAATGCGTCGCTCCGTGGCGCTGTTGATCTGCATCCCGAAGTAGCCACGGTGCCAGCCACAGGCCATGTAGTAGGTGGGGATTGTGTCTGCGATGCCTGTCATTTCGCAGTAAAAGGCTGCGACGTTTGTTCCCTTTGGGGGGCTGTAACTCAGGTGGACCGAAGCGGCATTGCGTCGTGGCTTGTAGTTGAAGTGAGCGTTATTCGTGCTCAGGCCCTTGAGCACAAGCGTGCTGAGGCTGCCGAAATCCTGACCTTCCGGGTTGAGGGAGGAGAGGACAAATCGGTGATAGCCGGGCTTCGTAATCTGAAAGCCCCCGAAGTTCGCCGTGACGAGATTGGTGTCCGCGGCAAGCACCTCGACATCGTGCGACTGCCCATCAACGGTCAGGCGCAGTCGTGAACTGGTTTTGGGAGGAAGCTTGAGCTCGAGAGCTGCCTCGATCTTGCAGGGCTGCTTGATATCCCCGAACCAGCTGAGGGTGACTGCGGGGTTTTTCCAGTCCGTCACACCGTAGCGTTGAGAGAATCGAGCCCCGCCTGGGTCCGGGTCCGCGTAGCCTGTGAAAGCAGGAATGCGCAATTCGGAGGCCTGGGCACCGAACGCCCAGCCGAGGATCGTCATCACAAGAGCCAACTTTGCTTTCATCATCCAGTTTCAGGTCAGCGCCGCTTCACGGGATGCCAAACTCGTCCGCCAGCTGGGAATGCACAAGAACAACTTCCCAGTGGCCCGTCGGTTGTTCTGATCCGGGGGAGCCCCGTTTCAGCCTGCAGGCACTTTGCGCCGGCTCTGGAAACTTTTGGCCGAAGCGCCAGAAACGAAAACGTGGATTGACTGCCCGGGGGTGTCGGAGTAAAGCGGTGACGGTTCGCGGCGGTCTTGGCTGTATTGTTCTCACAACCATCCAGCCGCACCAAGGAGGATGCCTCCCTCTGTGAGGGGTTCACCCAGTGTTCTGTTGCGATGCCCGTTTCGACCCTCGTTGCGTCGAATGAAATCGCACATGGCGAAAGATTGACTCCAACGCCGCATCGGAGAACGATCACGGCAAAACAATAAGAGAGAACCCATAACCGTTGATGAATCGTATGCCGCCCAAAACTGCCGAAAAGGAAAAGCCCGCCGCCTCAGAGTCGAAGTCCGACACTTCTTCCAAACCTCAAAGCGCCGCCCGTCAACGGGACCTCGACGCCGCCATCGCCACGATCACCAAGTCGTATGGCGAGGGTGCGATCATGCGACTTGGCGATGCGGGTGCGAGCATGCGCATTGAAGTCATCCCGACAGGGGCTCTTGGGGTGGACCTTGCCCTGGGTGCTGGAGGGCTTCCTCGGGGACGCATCGTGGAGATCTACGGACCGGAGTCATCGGGCAAGACCACGCTGATGTTGCACGTCATTGCCAATGCGCAGAAAGCGGGTGGTTTGGCTGCGTTCATCGATGCGGAGCATGCCCTGGATCCTGCGTATGCGCGCAAGCTGGGCGTGAACGTGGACGAGTTGTTGGTGTCCCAGCCCGACAGCGGTGAGGAGGCACTGAGTATTTGCGAAACTTTGGCCCGTTCCAACGCCCTTGATGTCATCGTGGTGGACTCCGTGGCCGCGCTGGTGCCCAAGGCGGAGTTGGAAGGGGAGATGGGCATGGCGACGATGGGTATGCAGGCGCGGTTGATGAGCCAGGCCCTTCGCAAGCTCACGGGAATTCTGAACAAGGCCAAGACTTTGTGTGTGTTTACCAATCAGCTGCGTGAAAAGGTGGGGGTGATGTTCGGCAACCCTGAAACGACCCCGGGCGGCAAAGCGCTGAAGTTTTACGCCAGTGTGCGGCTTGATATCCGGCGCAAGGACGCCATCAAGGACGCGGCCGGCAATGCCATCGGAAACCAGGTGAAAGTGAAGGTGGTCAAGAACAAGGTGGCGCCTCCGTTCGCCGAAGCCGAGTTTGAAATCCTATATAACCACGGCATCAACAAGGAGGGGAATCTGATCGAAGTGGGGATCAACCATGGGGTGGTCGACAAAAAGGGGGCCTGGTTGCAGTTCCAAGGTGAACTGATCGGCCAGGGCAAGGACGCGGCCCGGCAGGCGCTCGTTGATAAACCTGACACCGCACGCAAGATTTTCGAAGCCATCATGGCCAAACGAGCTCCTGCGCCGTCACAGCTTCAACCCTGAGTCAATCACGGTTCGTAAACGGCGTCGGTTCTCATGCATAACATTCTGAATCAACCGCCCCCGGACGATCTCCACGGCCGTCTGGCCTTCACGGTGAACTCGTTCGTCCCCAAGATCTTGGTGGAGGGCAAGTCCGTGTTGAACGTCGGGTGCGGTTACGGATGGTTCGAACTCTGGGCCACCCGCAGCGGTGTCGCACGCATGGCAGCCATCGATGTCACGGAGAGTGATCTCGAAACAGCTCGAAGGCATGTTCAGGATCCTCGAGTTGAGTTCAAGACAGGTTCCGCCATCGAGATTCCTTATCCGGATCGATCCTTCGACACCGTGGTGTCGTGGGAAGTCATCGAGCACATCCCTCGGAACACCGAGCCCAAGATGTTCGCTGAGGTGGCGCGGGTTTTGAAACCCGGAGGACGCTTCCTGCTATCCACTCCCAACCGTCACTGGCTCTCGATCCTCCTGGATCCAACCGTCCTGATGATCGACCACCGCCATTACTCGATTGGCTTTCTTCAGCAGATCGCGGTCGAGCAAGGCTTCAGATTGGACCAGCACGTGGTGAAGTGCGGTCTGCCGGAAGCTTTGGACATGTGGAATCTTTATGTTTCCAAGTGGATCTTTCGGCGCGATCGCTTCTTCAAGGAAGCGAGTCTTCGGATGACCGATCGAGACTATGCCCGTCCCGCCGGTTTTAACACCCTGTTCGCCCATTTCGAGCGCACAGACTGAAAACACGACCGGCATTTTTTGCCGAACCGGGTGTTTTCTGTTCCTCCTCGGGCGTTCGATGTTTGGGCGATTGAGAGAGATGGAGGGAGGGGTGGTGGAGTTTTTTGAGGAGTCGACATAGTTATATATTTCTTATAAACAGTCACTTACGACTTTTTTATTGGCGGGCAGATTTTCGGATTGGGTGTTTGGGATTCGAGTTGAGTGGGAGTGGGGAGGGCTGAAATGGAATTGGGCAGGCGCGATGCTTTACCGGTTGACGCGTATCGGAATGGCTTCCTAAGGTAGCGCCCGCCGTCGCCAGCCCATTGTGGGCTGAAATGCAAGGCACTGTATGCCCGAAGGTTATTGCGTTAAATGCAAAGCAAAGAAGGAAATCGCGAGCGCCGTTGAGGAAACGATGAAGAACGGACGCAAAGCGATCAAGGGCACTTGCCCGACCTGCGGCACAGTCATGTTTAAGATCCTTGGCGGCAAGGCATCGGCTCCTTCGAGCGCCCCCGGCTCAACCCCATCTTCGCCCTAGCTCCAACGTATGGCCGAACAGCTGGCTTACGCCATCATCACCCCTTACTCGCTTCACAAATCTCGCACCGGAGGCATCCTCGCCCGCTTGATCGCGCGGACCCGGCTCGAGCTCGTCGGTGCTCGAATGTTTGCTCCCAGCCCGGAACTGGTGAAGGAGTATGCGTCCGCAATTGTTTCTGCGAACGATCCCCAGGACCGGTCGGTTCAGGAGCTCCTGCGCGACTACATCATCCAGAACTTTTCCCCAGACCCCAAGACCGGTCGTCGGCGTCGCGTGATGATGCTCCTTTTTCGGGGCGAGGACGCGGTCCGCACCCTCCGATCCGTCGTTGGGAATCTCTGCCCTGATCGCCGGAGCGGAGAGACGATCCGCGACACCTATGCGGACATGATTTTGGATGGTGAGGGGAAGGTGCGTTACTTCGAGCCTGCCGTGCTTGCTCCTCCCAATGCTGAGGAGGCCGAGACGAAGCTCAAGCTGTGGGCTCGCTATTCAGATACTGATGGGGGTGTGCTGGACGGCACCATCGCCTACGGACCCGGGGAGAAGCCCCAGAGAACATTGGTGCTGATCAAGCCGGACAACTTCAGGTTTCCCACAGGCCGGCCTGGCAACGTGATCGACTTCTTCTCCAGGACCGGTCTCTACATCGTGGGCATCAAGCTTCATCGGATGAGTACGGCTCAGGCGATGGAGTTCTATGGGCCTG
>VHDG01000310.1 GCA_016871475.1 Verrucomicrobiota bacterium | reverse complement strand
AGCGGGACAGGCCGCGGCGGTTTTACCGGGCGGTGACGGTGCCTCCCGCTGAGGATCCGGCGGCTGCTCCCTGACTTTCGAGTGGGACGAATTCAGCGTCGACCCTCAGCGAGAAGATGACCGCCCACCGATGAGAAGGGAGCGGGGCGGAGCCTGCTGAGTTGTGGGGCCTCCAACCTTGCAAGGCCGTGGGAAGCCGTGTTGCATCTACGCCGTGCCGCCCAACTCGTCCCAAAGTCCAGGCCCACGTCTCAATGGAAGGCAGAAGCTCGAGCTCCTCTGGCTCACGGCCGTCGGGCTCAGCCTTGTCGGGATTGGAATCGGGATGCGGAACATGCCGTGGATCTGGACCCTGGTGCCTGCCGGGTTACTGCTCAATCTTTCCGCTGTCGGACTGGTCCTGAGAAAGCGATGGGGGTTTTTCGTTGGGCTGATGGCCTTGATCCTTTCGAGGATCGGCAGCCAAAGCGAACCACCGCGGGTGGCGCCGACCCCATCCAAGGCCTTCCAACCCTCTTTCGCCTACTTCGCCACCGCCGTTTCCAGCTTGTCGATGCGCACCGCTGTCACTTTGTATTCCGGCGTCTTCGTATAACGATCGCGGTGCGATGTGGTGATCTGGTTCAGGAAGACCCGCGTTGAATGGAAGGTCGTGTAAACCTCCCCGGGCTTGACGTCATCGCTGATCCGGGCCGGAAGTTCCGCCGAACCCTGCTCGCTGCTCAACCGAACGACCTCGCCGTCCAGGATCCCCAGCTTGGAGGCGTCAACCGAGGACAGCTGGAGATAGTCCGTCGCGTGCATCTGATCATTGGGCGTACGCGCTGTCTGCGTGGCCGCGTTGTATTGATAGAGGTTGCGTCCCGTGGTCAGGAGATACGGAAACTCGGGTGTCGTTAGCTTCGGTGGCGCCACGTATTCAATTCGCCGAAGGGCCGTCGTGCGCCCGTGAGTGAACTCGTCCCGGTGCATCACCGTCGTCCCGGGATCGCTCTCGTTGTAACAAGGCCATTGCAGGCCGCCTTCCTGATCCATGCGAGCATAGGAGATGCCTCCCGCCTGGTCCCAAAGTGACCGGACCTCGTTCCAAATCGCCTCGGCAGTTTCATACGCAAAGTGTTCGCCATGCCCCATCAACCGCGCGATGTCGCACACGATCTCCCAGTCGGATCGCGCCTCGCCCTGGGGCAGAGCTGCACGGCGCACACGCTGGAGCCGCCGTTCGCCGTTCATGAAGGTGCCGTCCTTCTCGAATGAAGATGCCGCCGGCAAAAACACGTCGCCGAATTCATCCGCGGTCCGGTTCATGAACAAATCCTGCACGATCACCAAGTCGAGCTTCTCCATGGCACGCCGCGTCGCGTGCGTATTGGGATTGGTCATGACGATGTCGTAGCCGATGGACCAAAGGACTTTCAGCCGACCGGCCTCTGCCGCATCCATCATATCCATCATGTTCAGGCCGGGGTGCGTCGGGATCGGCACATGCCATGCCGCTTCAAACTTTCGCCGTGTCTCCTCCTCCGCCAGAGGGACATAACCAGCCAGCAGCTTCGGCTCACAGCCCATGTGAGGCGCGCCCTGAACATTGTTCTGACCACGCAGCGGATTGATGCCGCTGCCCGGCCGCCCAATGTTGCCCGTGAGCAGCGCGAGATTCACCAGCGCCATGATGCCCTCCGTCCCCTGGATGTGCTCCGTCATCCCAAGACCATGCACGCTGAGGGACGGCGTGGACGTCGCATAAATCCGGGCCGCTTCACGAATCTTTGCCGCCGGAACCCCACACAGTCCCTCGACCTTCTCCGGAGCGAATTGCCGGATGAACTCCCGATACTCCTCGAATTCAGTCAGGCGGGTCCGGACGAACGCCTCGTCCACCAACCCCTCCTCCACGATCACCGCACCCATCGCATTGAAGAGAATGACATTGGTGCCGGGATGCAGCTGCAGATGCACCGTCGCAAACTCACATAATTCAATCTCGCGCGGGTCCACGATGATGAGCTTCGCACCACGGCGGGCCGCTTGCTTGATCCGCGCTCCCGTCACCGGATGGCCTTCCGTCGGGTTGGCTCCGCAGACAAGAATCGTCCGGGCCACCTCGATTTCGTCGAGCGAATTGGTGGCCGCCCCCGTCCCCAGGGTCATCTTCATGGCGGCTGCGGTCGGGGAGTGACAAACCCGGGCACAGCAATCGATGTTGTTCGTCCCCAGCACAATCCGCGCGAACTTCTGGGCCACGTAGTTCTCCTCGTTCGTGCCCCGGGCGGAACTCAGCACGCCGATGCTGTCTGGACCATGCTGCCGGACGGCGTCGCGGAGCCGATCCGCGATGAATTGGTTCACCTCAGACCAGCTGACCTTCTCCCATTGTCCGGCTCGGCGGATCATGGGTGAGGTGATGCGATCGGCGGCATAGACATAGTCGAAGGCATAACGTCCTTTGACGCATGTGTGGCCGTGGTTGCTCGGGCCTACGAGGGAAGGTCGGATGGTGGAGATCCGGCCTTCGCGAGTGCCGACCTGCACTTCGCAGCCAGTTCCGCAATATGAACAGATCGTCTTGACCCAATCCGTGGGCACGCCGCGTTCCAGGAGGGTGCGATCCTCCAAGGCTCCGGACGGACAGGTGTCGACACACGCCCCGCAACTGACACAACCACCGTCCATCAAAGTCTCTCCACGCACCGGCCCGATGCGGGTGGCATCACCCCGCCCCCAGGCTTTCCAAACAAACTGGCCTTGAACTTCGTCGCAGATCCGGACACATCGGTAGCAGGTCACACATTGGGTCATGTCGACCCGGATGTAGGGATGCGATGAGTCCTTCATGAACGGCACCGTTGCCGGTGGTGCCTGATGAGATCCGCGTGCCTTGACCTCGTACTCGCGAAGGTATCGGTGAAACTGCTTGTCTGGATACTGCGCGACTGCTTCCGCTGGATACTCCTTCGCCAACAGCCCCAGCAGGGTCTTGCGCACGCCCATCACGCTCTCTGAGTGCGTCTGCAACTCAAGGCCGTCCCGCAGGGCGGTATTGCAGGCGGTGACCAGGCCGGGCGCTCCCTTGACCTCAACTGCGCAAAGCCGGCAGGAGCCATAGGGCTTGATCCGGTCATCGTGACAGAGAGTGGGGACATCCAACCCGACCTGTCGGAGCGCCTGGAGAATGGTGAGGTTCTCGAGGAATTGGTGGGATTGTCCGTTAATGGTTACTTGAAACATGCCTCAACCTCTTTTGGATAATATCGAAGAATGGACTCGGCGAACCGGGCCAGCCCGGTTCCGTGCCCGCACAGGCTTGCCAGCTTAAGTGCCGTGACCAGATCCCGGCACTCCAACAAATCTTTTTTCCATGCGTCACCGGCTCGTGCGTTGGCAAAGATCTCCTCCACGCGCCCGCTCCCGCTCCGGCAGGGTGTACACTTGCCACATGACTCATAGGCTCCGAACGAAAAAACGTGTTCCACCAGATCAGCGATGGCGGTGTGCTCATCAAACGCAATGACTCCACCGTGGCCGACACCCGCTCCAATCGACGCGAGTTCATCGAAGCCAAGCGGGGTATCGATATGCTCGGGCGGGATCATGCCAATGATCGGCCCGCCGATCAGCACACCTTTGATTTTCCCACCGCCTCGAAGTCCTCCACCCACCTCTTCGACGATGCGGCGCACCGGCATGCCAAATTCGACTTCGTACAACCCGGGCCGGTTGAAGAGCGAGTTCAGCGAGAGCGCCTTTGTGCCGCGGCTTTTGGAAAAACCCATCGCCGCGTAGGCTTCACCCCCGTGCTCGACGATCCATGGCACGTTCACCAGCGTCTCCACGTTGTTCAGCAACGTCGGACGGCCAAACAAACCACGCTCGGTAGGATACGGGGGACGCGCCATCACCTCGGGACGCTGCCCCTCGATTGAACGAAGCAAGGAGGTCTCCTCTCCGCACACGTAGCTGCCATGACCGGTGTAAACCTCCAGGTCGAACGAAAAGTCCTTCCCTCCGATCCTGGATCCCAGCCACCCAGCCGCACGTGCCTCCGCGATGGCACCGCGCATCACCGAATCCGCAAGGGGATACTCACGCCGCACGTAGATGTAGCCCTTATTGGCGCCGACCGCGTAGGCCGCCAGGATCATGCCCTCGATCAGCGCGTGAGGGTCATCCTCCATCAGGTAGCGATCAATGTAGGCCCCTGCATCCCCCTCATCCGCGTTGGCAACGACGTACTTGTCGCCGGGAGGCTGGGATGCCACCGCGCGCCATTTGCGGCCAGTGGGAAATCCTGCTCCACCGCGTCCTCGAAGACCTGAAATCTCAAGGGCGGACAGGATGGACTCCGGGCCCGTCTGAAGGGCTTTGCGCAACGCGGTGTAGCCGCGATGGCTTTCATAGGCCACGATCGACCGGGCTCCACCCGCAGCCAGCCTTCCGAGAACAATTCCATGCTTCGAGAACACCTTCACCGGTGGACGAGGGTTGGTCTGCCCCTTGGCAGGTGCCGCAAAACACTCACCCAAACAATAGACCCGGGGGTTTTGTTCGCAGGCCTCGGCCCAGCGTCCGGGATTCAGGTGGCGTGCGGCGAAACAAGCTGTGCCCTGACAGGCCTTGCCGGTGTGATCGCCGTGAGAGAGGTGGTAGAAAGATTCGACGTCCGGGGGAAGCGTGGCTTCCGCGGAATGAGCTTCGACCCCCCGATCAACAAGGGCGGTCTTGCCTGGTTGGCTGTGCGGACGGTTAAACACGGGCGGAGTCTATGGATCTGAACGATGAATGCAATGCCTGGAAGCTGGAGTCATTCTCACACTGTCCAGGCGATCCCAGCGGTCTGTGCTACTGTTCCTTCCTCTGCAACAGCGCGATCAGGTCTGCCAGATCCTGCGTGTTCATTCCGGCCTCCAGACCCTCCGGCATCAGGGAGAGATTGGCGCTTTGAAGACTGCCTATCTCATTGCGCAACAGGGTGCGCGTGGTGCCGTCAGCCAGCTTGAACACCAGGCTGTTCCCGGTTTCAGCTGAAATGAGCCCATAAACCTGATCGCCATCGCCAAGCTCAGCCAGATAGGCGGTGTAGCCCGGCTCGATGCTCGCGTTGGGATCGAGGATCGAGACCAGCAGCTTCTCACGGGAGTGAGCGGCGACGGAACGCAGATTGGGGCCGATGTCGTTTCCGACGTCACCCAGTCGATGACACGATGCACAGAGTCGCGTAAAAGCGGCAGTCCCACGCTCCCAATGTCCCGCCAGATCCAGCGCGGGCTTGTAGGTTTCCACCACCTTCGGACGCGTTAATCGTCCGCTTGGGCCGAGGACCTTCGACGCAAGCGATTGAACGCGACCCGAACCATGCCGCAAGAGCCTGCCGCCCCGAGCCGCGTCCAAGGCGTCGGGTGCGATGACGCCCTTTTCCACGAGTAGCAACAGCTCGTAGGACCAGGGCTCGCGCGACAGCAGGACATCCAGCGCGACTCCACG
>VHDG01000309.1 GCA_016871475.1 Verrucomicrobiota bacterium | reverse complement strand
CGACAAATGTCCTTATGCGCGTGCAGCGCGACGATGGCGTGGTGGTGTACGTGAACGGCAGTGAAGTGGCCCGCGACAACATGCCGGCGGGCACGCTGACGTATGCGACGCGGTCCGTCGGCAGTATTGCGGACGAACAGGAGTGGCTCACGCTGTCCATCGCGCCCTCGGCGTTGCGGCCTGGCACGAACGTCGTCGCCGCCGAGGTGCATCAGCAGAATTCCACAAGCAGCGACGCAGGCTTCCATCTCACCCTCCGGGCTGATGGTTACTTCGCCTCTCCGTCGGCTCCCGCGCCTCGACTGGTCGTCACGATATCTGATGGTGGCCAGGTGCGGATATCGTTCCCCGCCGCGAACGACCTGCGCTACGCCGTCGATGCGAGCGAGGATCTCGTGAACTGGCAGCCGGTGACGACCAACGTGGTCACAGGCGGCACGTTTCAATACAGCACCGGCACGGGGAATCCGCCGGCGCGCTTCTACCGCGCGCGGCAGGTGCAGTAACGTGACCTGCGACCGGTGTCTTCGTGAGTGCCCTGGTTCGGTTGGCAGCGGCGAAGGGTCAGGAAGACCTCGTTTCCCTTCTGGACAATACGGTGGTAGCGATAGGCTTCCGCATCCTTGAGAGCGGGGAAACCCTTCCCTTCGGAGAGCGTTGGAGCGACACGACCACCTACAATCCAGGGACAGAGCGTCAGATGGATTTCGTCAATCCACCCCTTCCGGAATAGGGAATCGTTGAGTTCTGCACCTCCTTCACAATGGAGCCTTCTTACCTTCCAGTGGCTGTGCATCCAATTGAGAGCCGACTTCCAATCGATCTCTTTTCCCGGGGAGACATGGAGTATCGCGCCCGCATCGATCAACGCGCTCCGACGATCCCTGGGGGCATGGGCGGTGGTTAAGACCAGGATCTGTCCACCCTTGCATTGAAACAGGCGACTGCGCGGGTCCAAAGAAGCCCTCCCGCTCGCCACGATCCGAAGGTTCTCACTCTCCAGGCCTTTCCGGAGCCTTTCCCGTTGGTAAACGCGGCCACCTGAACCCAGATCCGCGTTCGTCTCAGCCACGGTGGAGGCGCCGCTCATTACGGCGTCGCTCTCGGCACGAAGCTCGAACAGCCGCTTCAGATCGTTCTTGCTGCCAAATGACGAGACTTTCCTGTTCGCGGTGGCGATCTTGCCATCCGCCGTCATGGCCATGTTCAACGAAATCCAGGGGCGTATTGAATCAGGAGTCATTGGCTAAAGGATGAGCATGGCATCGCCGTAACTAAAGAACCGGTACCGCTCGCGAATGGCTTCGGCGTAAGCTTTGAGAATCAGCTCCCGGCCTGATGTTTGTCCCGGCGCCGCGAACGCGCTCACCAGCATGAGAAGAGTGGATTGGGGCAAATGAAAGTTCGTGATCAATCCTGAGATCACATTGAACGTGCGCGGTGGATGAATGAAGAGATTCGTCGATCCACGGTGAGTGATGAAGGAGCCATCCTCCTGCCTGGGTGTGCTTTCGAGCACGCGCGCTGCGGTGGTCCCAACGGCGATGATCGGGCGCCCAAGAGCTGCGGCCTCGCTCAGCTCAGCCGCAGCCGATTCCGAAACCTCATACTGCTCGTGATGCATGCGATGCTCCTCCAGCCGATCGTGTTTCACGGGCGCGAAGGTTCCTGCCCCCACGTGCAGGGTGGTGCGAATGATCTTTCTTCCGGAGTGTTCAAGCCGTGTCAGCAGCTCTGACGTGAAGTGAAGACCCGCCGTGGGGGCTGCCACCGACCCGGGATTCTTCGCGTAGGTCGTCTGGTATCGCTCCCAATCCTCCGACGAAAAGTTCCCCCGCGCTCGCTTGATGTACGGCGGGAGCGGCATCTCACCAAGTTCCGGCAGGAGATCCTGCAAATCACGAACGTGGTGGAATCGAAATTTTCTGTGGCCCTCCGGGTTCACTTCCACAACCTCTGCTGCGATCCCCGAGGGGGTTCCTTTCTGTGACAGGAGTTCGAGAGTCTTCCCAGTCGGCGCGTGGCGACCGGGTCGGACCATCGCCCACCATTCATTCAACCCCATCCGCTCAATCAGCATGACTTCGAACTCCCTGGCCGTGGAGGTGTCGATGGCGCGAAGACGGGCCGGGATCACCTTCGAATCGTTGATCACGATCAAACACTTCTCTGGAAGCAGGTCCGGAATCTCGCAAAACCGACGATGCTCGAATGTGCATGAGCTCCGGTTGACGCGTAGCAGCCTCGAGCCATCCCGGGTGGTTGCCGGGTGCTGCGCAATGAGCTCCGGGGGCAATTCATAATCAAAGTCAGAGGTCCGCACGCCGGGTTGCTTAGCAGGAAGAATTCAGACCATCAAACTCCCATTCCCAACCCCAGCGTCAGAAGTGTGTCACTGTGGCGCACTGGCACTGTGACTGGGGGTGGAAGCCTCATCCACACTGGATTTCTCCAACGGGGCAGATTTTGCGGAAAGGTGGGCAAAATATGAGCATTTGAAGGCTGTTTGCCGGGAGCTCCGAACCAAGAGCTTGCTAAGGCGTGTCCTAAATTCTGGCATTGGAAATGTTGGAGGGACGGGTGTGTGGAAGGGCCGCTGGGTGGCTTGAGAGTTGGTAGCGTCCGCAGCAGGCCCTGACACTCCTTGAGAAAAGGCAACAGTATGAAATCGAATCGTCGGGCAACACTGAAGGTGGGTCGAAGGACAGGTCGGGCGTTATCTCCCAGAGGTCAGCGTTCCCTTCGTCCTGACTGCTCCTCCGCCGAGAGGGCTCCCCATCAGCCAGCCCCTGTTGTCCTGTCACTGCCTGCCAACCCTCCAGCCGGCGCAACGACATCGACTGTCTCCTCCGGCGCTCCTGCTCCGACGCGGCTGGCTGGCTTGAGCAACCGTGATGCTTTTGAACTTTATATACGTGAGATCGGGCAGACTCCCCTGCTGAGCCTGGATGCGGAGGATGCATTGGCCCGACGTGTGCAAGAGGGTGATGCAGATGCCCGCGAGCGTATGATCAAGGCGAACCTGCGGCTGGTCGTGAAGATCGCGCGCGAATATGAAGGCCTCGGGGTGCCTTTGCTTGACTTGATCAGCGAGGGGAACATGGGCCTCATGAAGGGCGTGGAACGTTTTGATCCAGACAAGGGTGCCAAGCTCTCCACCTACGCTTCCTGGTGGATCAAGCAGAACATTCGTCGCGCCATCGCAAACCAATCGAAGACGGTCAGACTTCCCGCCCATGTGGTGGAAAAGAGGGTCCAGATTCGGGAGGTTGAGGGCCGATTGCAGGATCTGCTTGGACGCACCCCGACCGATGCGGAGGTGGCGTCGGAGCTTGGACTGGAAGCCGGCTGGGTCCGCCACTACCGGCAGGCCCTCGTGGCACCCAGCTCCTTGGACGCTCCGCTTGGGTCTGATGATGATTCGGGTGTGCTGGGGGACGTCGTGGCGGATCCCAGTGCGACAAACCCCTACGATGACGCTCGGTTGCAGGCCGACAGTGAGCTGGTCAATGAGGTGTTGAACACGCTTAACCAGCGGGAGAGGGATATCCTCAGACTCCGATTCGGACTCACGGGTGATGAAGAACGAAGCTTGGAGGAGATCGGCGCGCAGTTCGGTCTGACTCGCGAACGCATCCGGCAGATCCAGGAGCGTGCACTTTACAAGCTGCGCCTGCGGATTGAAGAGCGCGACGCCGGTACGTTGTGCGCCTAGCTGAGGTCAGCGGTTCTCGTTCGGCCAATGCTCATGGGGAACCGGCGGCTTTATCCTGTGGCTTGTTTCGTCTCCAGGTAGGGTGCGGTCAGCGGTCCTTGAGGCAGGACCGCAACCCTCGCGCTTTCGCCCAGCTGGTCCAGTTCTTGTGCCACCTCCTCTCCGATGTTCCGGCAGGGTTTGAGATGACAGGCCGCCAGGACTTCGTCGGGCAGCGAGCTGAACACGCTCACGCGGGCCCGGCGTTGGACGAGGGCCTGAATCTGTGCCTGCCACTGTTCAGGAACGGGTTTTCCTCCGGCCGCCACCCGCGCCAGAACCTCCTCTGGGGATTTTGCAGATCTGAGCAGCCTGTCCATCGGGCTTCCCGCCGGCACCCCTTCGCGACATTCACACGCAAGAATCAACAGTCCGCCCGGCTTGAGGATGCGGGCGCCTGCGCTCATGCCTTTCACCCCCTGATAAAGATTCATATCCAGCGGATGGCCGCTGTTCGTCGTCACGACGATATCGTAGAGCTGGGGCACGGGCTGCATGGCTGATTCCCGGACGTATTCGCATCCCTGCGCGTGTGCTTGAATCAGATCGCCGGCAAACACTCTGGTGATGGCGCGATGATCATTCAGCGCGACATTGATCATGAACGTGGGTCCGATTCGCAGAGCAACCTCCTTCAGTTCCTCCCAAAGCGGGTTGCCAGCGGTCACTCCGAAGGCGGCGTTGGGGTGGCCGATGTGGGTGGCGCTATGATTGGCCATGATCGATTCGAGCCCGGCGACACCAGGTATGATCCCTTTGATTCCGCCGCTAAACCCCGCAAAGAAATGAGGTTCGATGAAACCCGTGGTGATTCGAACATCGGCATCCGCGAAGCGCTTGTTGATCAGGGCAGGGGTCCCATCCCGCATGCAGCCGAACTGGCGCAGGATCGAAGGGTTTTCGGGCTCATGATTCAGAACCCGGAAACGCTTGAGCACAGCAGGAGTGAGCAGTCGTTCCAATTCCTCAGGAGTATTGGGCCGGTGCGTTCCAATCTGATTCAACAGGGTGATGTTTTCGTCAGGAACGAAACTCAGATACTCCAGGAGCCAGGGGATGATGCGGTCATTGGGCGTGGCGCGGGTGATGTCGCTGAACGAAATGCATACTGTGTTTCCGGGGTGAATCCATCGACGCAGCGGTTCGGCTGCGGTGGGTTGATCGAGAGCTGCCAGAAACGATGATCGTTCGTCGGCCAATCCCGGGCGGGGGCGTGGCTCCACGACAAATGTTCTGCCTGCCGGGAAATCCACGGGCAGCGTCCCTTTTCCGTATGCAAGATTTACAATCATTCGTTGGTCGGTTTTCTGTCTCACAAAACACCTGCCGTTTGTGAAACACGACGGTGGATGCATTGCATGATCTCACAACGGATGAAAGGCAGAATTGATTGAGGTTGGCCGACACAGGACTGAATTTCACTGGCCACATGGGAGGAGGCTTTGACATGGTCTGCCGCCGACACGAGAAGCTCTTGAATCTGCAACCGCCATCCAGTCAGGCACCGACTGCCTCAGAGCCCCTGATGGAGATCCAGAATCTCCAGTTGGACTTCATGAAGGACGGGCGGGCGTTGCGCGCCGTGGATGGAGTCTCTCTGTCGATCGGGCGGGGTGAAACTCTCTGTCTCGTCGGAGAGAGCGGGTGTGGGAAGAGCGTTACAGCTTTGTCGATTGCCCGCCTTGTCCCCACCCCGCCGGCACATTACGCCGGTGGTCGAATCCTGGTGCAGGGCAGGAACGT
>VHDG01000308.1 GCA_016871475.1 Verrucomicrobiota bacterium | reverse complement strand
ACTTCCGACCTGACGACGGCATGCCTGGAATTCCCAACGATCTGCAGGGGATTGCTGGCGAGATCATGACCTATCTAGATCTCCCCGCAGGAGTCATCACCATGGGTGTGAACAGCGATGATGGGTTCCGCACCAAGACCGGTGTGCCTCTCGATGCGTTCAAGTCGGTTACCGTTGGCGAGTTCAATGGTGGCCGAGGAGCTGCCGACACCTTGTTCTCCATACTGATCACCGAACCCGGCATCTATGCCTTCCGCACTGTCTGGGAGGAAGGTGGGGGCGGGGCCAACATCGAGTGGTTTAGCATCAAGGAAGACGGTACTCGCGTGCTCATCAACGACATCGCGAACGGCGGCATTCCCGCCTATCGGGAATCCGTGGGAGGATTCAAGCCCTATGTTCGCTCGGTATCGCCCGGGCCCGCCAAGCGCCAGCTGAACGCGGTGAGCAGCAAGCTCATCGTCGAGTTGGCAGATGGATCCAGTGAGACGATCAACGATGCTTCAGCGTCACTGAAACTCAATGGCCAGGCGATCGCAGTTGACGCCCAACGCGAAGGCGGAGTTCTTACTCTCACCTATGATCCTGCAGGGCTCCTGATTCCTGCGGATATTCATAGTGCTGAGCTGTCATTCACGGGTTCCGCTGGCACGGCTCGCAGCGAGAGCTGGTCGTTCCGAAACCTGAAGAAGATTGTTTTGCCAGCCCCAACTATTCTGGAGGACTTCAATAGTTATCCTGAAGACTCCCAGCCTGAGGGTTGGACGGCTCGGAACTTCACCGCCAAGAACGGGTTGGAGAGGGATATACGAAATCAGCAGTCTGCCAGTTTCGAGGACTGGGTGTTGATTGATGTTGGCAACATTTCGTCGATTGATGGTGGGCGTCCTTTCCAGATCACACCGGGCCAGATGGTTACCATCGACGGGACAACCGTTGAGCTCAGGCACGCCAATCCTCCGGAAGGTGGATTCCCTGAGTGGCTTGCATCCGGCAACGTACTTTATGCGGAGTCCGACAGCCGCAATAACACCGACAGTCAGGGTGGGCCGAACAATGGGCAAACGCAGTTCATCACCACGAAGCCATACGACCTCTCGTCCTTCGGTAGTGTGGTGATCACATTCAGCAGCATCTATGAGCAGAACCAGGACAGCCTGGGCGCCGTCGAGTACTCGGTCGACGGTGGGTCGAGCTGGTTGCCCGTGATGTATTTCCTCGAAGCACCGGACATCAAGTTGAATGGTGACGGCTCCGTGGACGCGGTCGGCACCTTCAGGGATGCAAACGCCGACACGTCAAGCTGGGTGGATAACGGTGTTGCCAAAGGCGACAACTACGGCGACGGCATCGCAGCCCCCATCACAGCAGCCCTGGGTGATTTCATCGTGCCGCGCATCAATGACGGACAGGTGGAAGGCAAGCGCATGGAGGTTGCTCGGTTGAGCCAGGCAGCTGGCAAGAGCGATGTGCGGTTGCGTCTAGCCTCACTGGGAACCGACAGCTGGTATTTCGCCATCGACAATCTGGCGTTCTACGACCTGGGTGGTGGCGTGGTTGCCCCGACCTTGAGCATTGCAGGCAGCGGCGCTTCCGTGGTGATCACCTTCCAAGGTTCATTGCTAGAAGCGAGTTCGCTCAACGGACCGTGGACTCCCGTGGCTGGTAACAGCCCTCTGACGATTAACAACGTCAGCGGAACGAAGTTCTATCGCGCTGTCCGGTAGGATAGGCGGCTTCGAAACAGATTGGGTTCAGACCCCTGGGCAGGTTCGCTGCTCAGGGGTTTTTTCGTGGGGTGGTGGGAAGCCGACCGATCCGACTGATCAGCTCAGCCGTGCCTACCGCTCGAATTGCTCAAGCAGCAGCAAACTCCCGAGGGCAACCGGAAGAGGGGCGTTTAGTTCAGCCATGAGCTCCTCAATGTCCGCCGCGGAGACCGGGAATCTCTTCCCAGCCATGTGCATGAACCCGCGAAGGACTTGTTGGGAATAGCCGAGCAAACCTTGCCGGAGGGGAACGGAATAAACCGCGAGTGTGAGGCCGAAAACAACGGTGTGCCAGCCTTGGGCTTGGTTCAACTCAACGGCTGAAAGGTATCTCTGGAGAATACGAACGTCCCGTAGCGGCTTCAGTTTCCGAAGCTGGGCCTGGCCGGTTCGTCGGCTGGCGTTGGCGAATTCCAAGAACTGAACGGATGCCAACAACTGTTGATCCAGCTGAATCAGCTCCCGGGTGCGGTGGGCGGCAGCATGCAGGCAGGCTTGATGGATCGCGGGCAGCTCGAGCGGCAGGAGAATCCGTGACTGATAGGTCCTGAGGAATCGCCGGAGCGTGTCCAGGTCTGTGACCGGCGGCATCTTCAGGCAGCTTGCTGCGGAGGTCAGAGGGTGCATTTCCTCCGCCAGACCAAGCTGCTCCACCAGGGGATGATGTTCCCCAAGGAGTCCCATCTCCCCAGCTTCCAACAAGTGCGCTGTCGCAGGCTTATCCATGGCAGTTTCCAATCCTGGCCCCTGGGCTCAGGCTTCGGCTCCAACCGTCTCTGCGTATATCGGCAGCGCCTCCAATGGCCAGCAGGAAAATTTTGAGGAGGAGCAATTTTTTTGTTGCTCGTGATGGGAAGAATCCGCGGCGCGAAAAACCTAGCTTCCTCGCACTCTCTCGAGAAACCAGAGCAGCGCAAGGACGCAGACGCCCGCTGAGCCGAATCCAAGCGCACCCTGGCGGTAGAAGCTCGTTTGACGAAACGTGAAAGCCAGGGGCAGGAATGCCAGCACGATGATGAGCTGACCTGCTTCAACTCCTAGATTGAAGGCAACCAACGGCCAAAGGAGAGCCCGGCCCTCGAGCTCAAAACCTTGAAGCACACTCGCAAATCCGAATCCGTGAATCAGTCCAAACGCAAACGCCACCAGCCAGCCCTTTCCATGAAAAAACGGGCGGATGTTGTTGGCCGCCGCCAGCGCCACACTCATCGCAATGACGGGCTCCACCAATTTCGCTGAGATCGTCACCCATCCCATCGAGGCGATGGTCAGAGTGATGGAGTGGGATGCGGTAAAGGCCGTGACAGTCTTTACAACCTCAAGGAAAGCCTGCTGCAGGTTCGCAACACCTTCCCATCGGCCTTCCTTCCAAACCATCACGGCAGGAAGCAGCAAAGCCAGCAGGAAAAGCATGTGGTCGTAGCCGGTCCAGATGTGCCAGATGCCCTCGCGGACGAAGCCTGTGGCACCCTGGGTGTTGGCAGAAGGGGAGCTGTCGGATTGCAGCAGGGCGAATCGATGCGTGGTCTGGGATGGGCCAAGCATCGCCGTTGAAGGGGTGCCCGACTGTTCAAACTTCACAAAGGCACGGTGCAACGCGTCCACCTCGAACAAGCATCGGTAGTCGACCTCCAATTCCCTGCCTCCCTCCTGCAGGGGCAAATCTCCCAGCCAAACGGCGAAGGCTTCCTCAGCTCTCTCCTCCACCAGAAGGTCGAAAACTCCGAGATCGAGCGGCTGCCCGTCCAGCCGCACCCAAAAGTTCGATCGAATGTAGCTGGCCGCGTCTTCCTGATGCGCCTTCAACTCCCCCCACGTCACCCTCCCGTCCACATCATCATCCACATCAAGCAAGGCGTGCAGGTCCGCTATCGCCATGTCCAGCCGGATTTGAAGCCGCCCGTTCGTGGCGGTGAGAGAGAGATATGCATCGCTGGCTTGATGCGCGAAAGTTTGTAACGAACCTCCCGCCAACAGAACCGCCAACACCACCCAGCCTGGGAGGAACGGTCTGATCAAGGACCCGTGGACTGCCGAAGTCGATTTTCCAGAGGAGTGTCTTTGTAGCCGGTCGAGGTGATCCATTCGCGAGCCTGTTTCTGCACATGAGTATTGCCGGCTGCCATCGCTGATTCGAGCAGGATCTTTATGTCGGCGGGCTCTTTCTGAATGGCCCAGTTCTCCACGGCCAGTTCGAGAGCGCGTTCAGGAGCCCCCGCGACTTCCAGAGCGAAACGGGCTTCCTCCCGGTGATGAATCAGCTCGCCCCGGTTCCGGCTCGCCAGAAAGCGGGCCTCCATCCGGTTTCGCAACTGCCGGCTCGGCTCACTCCGAGCATCGAGGCGCGTGGCGGTGATGGTTCTTCTCAATAGCACGGAGTCTGAGTCCCTCTGCTTTGCCAGAAAGTTGTCGGCTTCCTGAAGCCGCTTTTCCTCCAGGAGGAAGTCCGCATAGGCACCCACCAGATAAGAATCCGTCGGGTTCACCGCCAGTGCGGACAGGAACCACTTCTCTGCGGCATCGGGTTTTCCAAGTCGGGTTGCCATTTCCGCCATCAGCGTAAGTGCCCAGGCCCTTACGGCCGGCGGGGCAGGTCCTGGATCAGTCAGGGCTTTTTCGAGGTGATGGTAGCATTCGGTCAACTGACCGTTGACGCTTCCGATCGCACAGGCGGCGACCGCGGCGGCCAGCTTCCCTGAGAGAGGCGCGAAATGCAGAGCGGCCTGACGGGCTTCATCAAAGTTCCCGCGGACGAGATGCACTGAAGAAAGATTCAGCCAGGCTTCGGCATTGACCGGATCCTCGCGGAGCACCGCCTGCAGATCTTCCAACGCCCCCGGGAAGTCGTGAAGACTTTGTCGAATGATCCCCCTCAGCAGTCGGAGTTCAGTGGGCAGGGGCTGGGCTTGGGGCTGCTGATTGAGGATGGCTTGAGCGCGACCCAGCCACCGGGGGTTGGATTCAGTGCGGCTTTGATCGATCAGCTGGCGCACTGCAAGAGCTGTTTCCTTGGGGGAGCTAACTTCAGCGACGGCTGTTCCGAGCACCATGGCCTGTCGTGCAACCGAGTGAGGAGGGACCTTCCCGAGGACTTCTGAATCCGATTTCGGAATTCTAGGTTCTGCGGTTGCTTGCGCTGCGAGCACGAGGGCAGCCAGAGCCCCGGTCGCGATTGCGCTCAACGAGCCCGATGCTTTCCCCGCTGCCAGTGTGGGTTCTGCGCGCGGCGCTGGGATTGAGGATTCACGAGTCATCTCGAAGCGGGCGTTTCTGCAACTGTCCATCGGAACTGGCCACGTCTCGGCCTCGGTCAACCTGGTTTCCTGGCTGATGGACACCCCGGCCAGTTCGCCTGACCGGGGTATCGTTGTCATCTACTGGATACAAGCAACCCTACTTGAGACCCAGTTTCGCTTTGTCCGTTTCCAACTTGATCGTTTGAACTGAAACTTTTCCGTCTGCTTCCAACTTGAAGAATCCCGCAGCAGCAGACGGTTTGTCCGCCGTCAGTGTCTGGGTCCCCTCATCCCAAGCGACCCCGGTGGCATTTTGAAAAGGTGCGGCAGCCGCCGGGGAGGCCTTCAAGAGGATGTTGATGGTTGGATCGTTGGGAGATCCTTTCAGTGGGGGGCGCAGGTAAGGAAACCTTTCCTCGAAAAAGTGTGCATCGACGTATGCGCCGTCGGTGAAGGGCACGTTTTGGTTTGGCGCTCCGGGTATGAGGGCACCCATGACGACGC
>VHDG01000307.1 GCA_016871475.1 Verrucomicrobiota bacterium | reverse complement strand
AGGGGCAGCGGAGGAAATATTGGATGAGGCGCTGGATTCCGTCGCGATCCCCCGCCTCCAAGCGCACGCTCGGGTCCACGCTGAAGCCCGAATGCTTCCAGGAACCGATGTTGGCGACCACTTCGTTGGTGATCTTGCCCTCCGCCAGGAGTAGCGCAAACACCTCTTGTTCCCACAGATTGAGGAACGGTTCGGTCGCCACCTTGGGCGTGTTCCGAGCTCCTTATCCCTCCATAGTTCGAGGAGCAACGAGTGATGGACCCAGTGGTTCAAGGTTGACGATGGTTCAGGCCCCAGTTGACCCAATCCTCTGACGGTGCTCTCATCTGCGACACTTCGAGCAGGTTCGATCATGTGGCGCGCTTCATTTAAAGCATCGAGGCCCGGGGTGCAGTCACGCGACATGAACATGATTTTACCGGACGGAAATTCCGAATCACAGATCCGCCTCTTTTTTGCTGGGATGTTTTTCTTCCTGATTACCAGTTGCACTCAAGCGCCCAATCAATCCGCCGGTAGTTCCGAGCAAAGCCGCCACGGAATCGTTTCGCAAAACTTGCCTTTGATTGAGGGCGTGCCGCCGAAGATTGGTGAACCTCATTTCGACCGACATGCGTTGGCGATCCTTTCCGAAGGTAAACTAGCGGCGCCTTTTTTGATGGAAAGTGTGACAAACGCTTCACCCTCCAGAGTCATTCACATTTTCGAATACGCAATCGGCGATCTAGCCCACCGGCTCTTGTGCGAGATTTACCACAAGCCATTCTTGTGGCCTGTCGCGGAGGCAAAGCCGATTGGTGACCATCCAGAAGTCTCCTTCCTAGATTACCTTGCTTTCGTGAACTCACCGGGCGGACGGGAGAAACTGAGATTCCTTTGGCTTGGCACCTCAAAATAGGAAATGCCTCGTCGCTCGCTCCCACTCGTCCGGTTGCAATCTCCAGAGGTAATTCGCGTTGTCGGTGCAGGGCAGGCCGGAGGGTAAGCGGCGTCCCGACCACCTTCCCGCATCCCCTCTCCGCTCCGCTCAGCTTCATGATCGGTGACAAGCGCAGCGGAGTCTGGGACCATGTCCTGCATGTCTGATTCGCAAGCTCCTTCCACCAAAGGCCGGTTTCCCCTCTATGAGCGGATGCTCCGGCTGGGCAGCGCGTCTTCGGATGCGATTCTGGAGGCGTTCCTGGAGCACGTGACTGAGTCCGGTCTTTCACTCTATCCCGCCCAGGAGACTGCGATTCTCGAAGTTCTCGAACGGAAGAATGTCATCCTCAACACACCAACAGGCTCAGGGAAGTCGTTGGTCGCAGCCGCCACGCACTTCTTCTCCGCCGCTCAGGGACGTCGATCTGTTTACACCTGCCCGATCAAAGCCCTGGTGAATGAGAAGTTCCTCGCTCTCTGCAGGGACTTTGGGCCCCAGAACGTCGGCATGGCGACCGGGGATGCCACGGTGAACCGTGACGCCCCCATCCTTTGCTGCACTGCCGAGATCCTCGCCAATCTCGCGCTCCGGCATGGCGTGCGCACGGGGTTTTCCGAGGTGATTATGGACGAGTTCCACTACTACTCGGACAGGGACCGCGGATCTGCCTGGCAGATACCGTTGCTGACCATGGCAAACGCCCGGTTTCTGCTCATGTCCGCCACGCTTGGGGACACCGACTTTTTCGCCCGCGACCTTGAGCGACTCACCGGAGCGCAGACCGCCGTGGTGAAATCAGCCACAAGACCTGTTCCGCTGACCTTCGACTACAGCGAAGTCCCTTTGAACGAAGCCGTCGAACAGATGGTTCAATCGGGCAAGGCACCGGTGTACATCGTTCACTTCTCGCAGAACGAGGCGGTTCAAAGTGCCCAGGACTTCATGAGCCTCAACTTCTGCTCGCGCGAGGAAAAGCAAGCCATCGCCGCTGCCATGAGCGGCACCCGTTTCACGACGCCCTTCGGCAAGGATCTGCAAAAGTATCTTCGACACGGAGTCGGTGTGCATCACGCGGGTCTGCTGCCGAAATACCGCATCCTGGTGGAGCAGCTGGCTCAGAAGGGGATGCTCAAAATCATCTGTGGCACCGATACGCTGGGCGTCGGGGTGAATGTCCCCATACGGACCGTCCTGTTTACCAAGCTCTGCAAGTTCGACGGGCAGAAGACCGGGATCCTGAACGTCAGGGATTTTCATCAGGTCGCGGGTCGTGCAGGGAGAAGGGGATTCGATTCCGAGGGTTGGGTCGTGGCTCAGGCTCCTGAACACATCATAGAAAACAAGCGTCTTGCTGAAAAAGCGGAACGAACCGGGAAGAAGAACCTGGTGAAGCGCAAGCCTCCCGAACAGAACTATGTCGGGTGGGATGACAAGACCTATGCGCGGCTTCAGTCGGCATCGCCGGAGCCTCTGGTGTCGCGGTTTCAGGTGAGCCACGGGATGTTGCTCAATGTGCTGTCACGCGAGGAGGAAGACGGATGTCGAGCGATGCAGCAACTCATCCGGGACAGCCATGAAACGCCCAAGGCCAAAGCCGCTCACCGCGCCCGCGCATGGCAGCTGTTTCGTGCTCTCCTTGATCGAAAGATCATCGAATGGAGGACCGATTCCGGTTCGGCCAACAAGCTGAGACTGAACGTCGAGTTGCAGGAGGATTTTTCGTTGAACCATGCCCTGGGGCTTTACCTGTTGGACACGGTGAAGCTGATGGATCCCGCGGCGGCTGATTATGCCTTGGTGGTGGTGACGCTTGCGGAATCCATCCTGGAGGATCCCGACATCATCCTGCGGCGGCAGTTGGATAAACTAAAGACCCAGCGATTGGCTGAGCTGAAAGAGCAGGGGATGGAGTACGAAGAACGCATGGCGGAGCTGGAAAAGATGGAGCATCCCAAGCCAAACCGGGACTTCATTTATTCCACGTTCAACGACTTTGTAGCGAACCATCCGTGGGTGGGGCAGGAGAACATTCGACCCAAGACAGTGGCGCGCGAGATGTACGAGAACGTGAGATCCTTCAACGACTATGTGAAGGACTACGAACTGAACCGGTCGGAGGGGGTGCTCCTGAGGCATCTGTCGTCCGTGCACAAAGTGCTGGCTCACACATTGCCTGAGGAGGCAAAGACCGAGGCGGTGCGGGACATCGAAGCCTTTTTGGACACGATGCTCCGGCAGGCGGACTCCAGCTTGTTGGATGAGTGGGAGCGATTGCAGGACCTCGATGGTTCGAATGCTGCGCGGCGTCTGGCAGAGACTGAGGCGGCTGCGGCTGCGGCTGCGGAGCGTGCACGAAAGGCGCAGGACATCACATCCAATGAGGCTGAGTTCCTGCGCAGGATTCGTCAGACGGTGTTTGGCCTGTTGGGAGCGGTTGTGGCCCAGGACTGGGAATCAGCACTGGGCTGGCTGGATTCCGACGAAAGTGCGACCGGAGTGCAGTGGAGCGAACGGACTTTGAAGGAGATCTTCGAAAAGCATTCTGCCGAACGGGGGCGGTTCATGCTTGATCCCGAAGCGCGGAACAGTCGGCATACCTATGTCGTGAAGGACGACAGCGGTAGCACGTGGAAGGTGGAGCAGATGCTGTTGGATCCGGAAGGAGCGAACGACTGGGCGGTCACATTCCTGGTGGATCTCCGTCGTTCCCGCGAAGCCCGGAAGCCTTTCCTGACGCTCGACAAGGTCGGGCCGATCGCGAGTTAGGCCGAAGGAGGGATGCTGAGGGCGACATCCTTCGGATTACGCGATGTGCTGCGGAGGTGTCGGGCAGAGCGCGGAAGCCGAACTGATCGGGCAGAAGTTACGGGCGATTCCGGAACTCCCAGCCGAATTGCGTCAGTGGCTTGAGCTGAGCTGTGAGGCCTGATCTTCAATCGTCCTGTCCTGTTCCCGTTCTCGGACTCAGAGTTTGCGGATCTTGATGTTGCGGTACCAGACCTCTTCGCCGTGGTGCTGGAAGACGATAAGACCTTCGGTATGAGTCATGAAGCCGGCCATGTTCTTGAATTTGCTCTGGGCAACCAGCGCCTTCACTTCGGGGCTGCCCCACTGATATTCGAGAACCTTCTTGCCGTTCACATAGTGCTCCACTTTCCCGTTCTTGCTCACGATGCGGCCCGTGTTGAATTCACCCACTTTCTTCAGTGAGTGATTGGGGCTGGGTGCGAGAAGGGCGTACAAGGCACCGGCTGAGGTTTTCGGGTTCTTGCCATCAGGATGAACCAGGTTGTCGAGGACTTGATACTCGGGACCGGTCTCATAGGCAGGGGCGTTGATCTCTGCCACGTTGTAGATGATGCCGCTGTTGCCACCGTTCGAGACTTTCCATTCGAAGCGGAGGTCGAAATTCTTGAAGCTCTCGGTGGTCGCGAGGTCCGCGGATTTACCCGGCACCGTTTTCAATGCGCCGTTGTCGATCACCCAGTTCTGGGTGGGAAATGACTGCTGACGATAACCGCGGAGTTTGTCGGTGGGTTTGCCGTCGAAAAGCCGGATCCAGGAACCGGCCTGTGCGTGAACCGCGGTGAGGGCGAGAGCGAGTAGCAGTGCGATCTTCATGTTGGTTGTTTGCGTTGTCGTTGGTTTTTCAGACGTGGTGAGATGGAGAATCATTCAGCCTTACTCCGGAGAAAACCCCGGCTTCGACAATGGTGGACGAGAATCCCAAAACCACGCGTAAGGGTTAAGGCAAAGTTTTGAAACCGCGGATCACGGATAACACGGATATTTAGGGAATTCCCGACCGCCAGCACATTGGATACAGGCCGTCTAAGATCCCGGCCAACGACAACCTCGATCGAAGGTCCGTCTTTATCCGCGTTCATCCGCGACATCCGCGGTTTTACCTCTCCTATCCGTGGATCAGGGACAATGGTTGAGGCAGAAGGTTGGCGATGAAGGAAGGGCGAATGGTGTCTTGGTTCTGCTTACTTCGACGGGCCGCGATAGATGCAGCGCGCGGTGCAGGTCTCGGCCACGACAACCTCCTTCAAACCGGGAAGCGCGGCATGAAGGCGGTCCCAGATCCATACGGCCAGCTTCTCGCTGGTGGGATTATCCAGTCCTTCGATCTCGTTGAGATAGTTGTGGTCCAGCTGCTCCCACAGAGGTCGGAATGCTGCGGAGATGTCGGCGTAATCCATCACCCATCCAAGGCGTGCATCACATTCACCTTCCACAACGATCTCCGCCTGGAAGCTGTGCCCGTGCAGCCGCCAGCACTTGTGGCCTTCAGGCAGCAGGGGTAATCGATGTGCCGCTTCAAATTGAAATGTCTTTCTCAGTTCCAGTTTCATTGCTCCCAATCTGTCCAGGTTACCAGGTCACCCAATGCCGGCCGGCCATCATGCCTCCAACCCAGGGGTGGCGATTGCATCCTGCCCACGGCACATATACGCGTCGCACCCCATCGCGCGATCCGCTGTGCCAGCCCCGATGCCTCGTCGGCCGGGGCGGCCAGGGCAACCGTGCTGACCTTGTCGCGCACAGGTTCCGCCAGCCGCAGCACATCCTCCAGGTTAGGCGCA
>VHDG01000306.1 GCA_016871475.1 Verrucomicrobiota bacterium | reverse complement strand
CGGCAGGATCACCATGGGGTCTGACAGTCGCCTCGAGAACTTTCTCGAAAAGAGTGACATGCTCCGGGCGGGGTGGATCAACGCCGGGATTTATCTTCTGCCCACCGCCTGGCTCGCGGGGGTGCCTTCGCAGTGTGCCATCTCGCTGGAACGTGAACTGCTTCCGCAATGGCTGAAGGATGGAATACACGGATTTCCATCGGCAGGCCGGTTCATTGATATCGGGACACCGGAATCCCTCGCGGAAGCGGAGGACTTTTTTACCGGGGTGCCGGACAGATCAGCCTGAGGCAACACATGGTTTTAAAAACTGAATCGAACCGCTGCATCGGCCAGGTCCATTGGCTGAGCCGGAACTAACCCAGCATGATCATTACGAGGACCCCTTTCCGGATTTCGTTCTTTGGAGGCGGGACGGATTATCCAGGCTGGTATCGCGAGCACGGTGGAACCGTGCTGGCCACGACCATCGACAAGTACTGCTATCTCTCGTGCCGCTACCTGCCTCCGTTCTTCGAGCATCGCTTCAGAGTCGTTTACTCGAAGATTCAGAACTGCAACCTCCTCGACGAGATCGAGCATCCGTCCGTGCGGGAGACTTTGCGATTCGCCGAGGTGCAGCGAGGCGTGGAGATTCACCACGACGGTGATCTTCCGGCCCGGAGCGGGATGGGGTCCAGCTCGGCCTTCACCGTGGGGTTGCTTCATGCCCTGTATGCGCTGAAAGGCCGGATGCCCTCGAAGCATCAGCTGGCCTCCGAGAGCATTCACCTCGAGCAGGAGGTGCTGAAGGAGACCGTCGGATCCCAGGATCAGGTGGCTGCCGCGTACGGCGGCTTCAACCACATTTCATTTCATCCATCGGGCGAGATCTCCGTCCGCCCCATGATTCTTCCGACCGACCGGATGCAGGAGCTGACCTCGCATCTCATGCTCTTCTATACCGGGATCAAGCGCACCGCTGCCCATGTGGCGCAGGGGTATGTGCCATCGCTCCAGGACAAACGAAGGCAGCTGAGAATCCTTCGCGACATGGTGGAGGAGGCGGTTGCAATTCTTGCGAGCAAGGACGACATCCGATGCTTCGGCAATCTGCTTCATGAAGCGTGGCAGGCGAAGCGAGCGATCAGCGATCGGATCTCAAACCCTGAAATTGACGAGATTTACGAGACAGCCCGGACCGCCGGGGCGTTGGGTGGCAAGGTCACGGGGGCTGGTGGAGGGGGCTTCCTCCTGCTCTTCGCGCCGCCGCGATGCCACAACCACATTCGGGAGAAACTGGGCGGGCTTCTCCATGTCCCATTCCATTTCGAATCCTCCGGCAGCCAGGTCATTTTCTACGATCTGGAGCGCGACTATACCGCAGCGGAGGAGGATACCCGGCAGCGCAAGATCATTCCCTTCCGGGAGTGGAATGGCGATGCCGCCAATGTCCGCGAAACGACCCCTACACCGATGGTCAAAGTTGATTTCTAACCATGCCACGCAAAGCATCCACAGAATCGCAATCCTCGCGAGACGCCCGGAGCGGCGTCCCGGACATCGAGTTGCTCCTCGAAAAATCACACTGGTTGAGGCGGGAGCTTTTTCAGATGGTGTCCACCACCCGCAAGGGCCACATCCCCTCCTGCTACTCGTGCAACGAGCTCCTGGTATCGCTCTTTTACGGCGGCGTTCTTCGCTATCGAAAGGGGCAGCCCGAGGACTCGTCGCGGGACCGGATCATTGTATCGAAGGGCCACGCAGCCATGGCGCTGTATCCGATACTTGCCGACATCGGATACATCCCGACGCAGGAGCTCACGGAGTTCACGAAGAAGGATGCATTGCTGCGGATGTATGCGGACCCGAGCATTCCGGGGGTGGATGCCATTTCGGGGTCGCTTGGACACGGCCTGGGAATCGCTGCGGGGATGGCTTTCGCCGCCCGCTCTGACGGTCGCTCTCAGCGCGCTTTTGTGATCCTGGGGGACAGCGAGTGTTACGAAGGGTCGGTCTGGGAGAGCGCCTTCTTCGCGAGCCACCAGGGACTCGACAATCTTGTGGCCATCGTGGATCGCAACGGGCTTGCGATCATGGGCCGCACCGAGGAGTTGATGCGTCTGGGGTCGCTTGAGGAGAAATTCAGGAGCTTTGGATGGGAGGCTGTGACCGTGGACGGGCACAGTCATTCGGCGATCCTTGGGGCGCTGGGGCGTCTCGGACAAACCGGCGGCAAACCCTTGGCACTGATCGCGAACACGGTGAAAGGGAAGGGGATTTCCTACATGGAAGGACGAAGTGAGTGGCACAACAAGATGCCGGACGCAGCTCAGACTGCCCAGGCGTGGAAGGACCTCGAAACTAACTGCATTTCCAGCTGATATGGCGACCAAACCCAGACTGATGAGGGATGTGTTGATCCAGGAGATCTACACACGGGCCGGGAAGGACCCCAACGTTTTGTTCATGAGCGCTGATCTCGGAGCCGAGGCGCTGGATGCGTTCAGGGCCGATCTGCCCAAACAGTTCATCCATCCCGGCATCTGCGAGCAGAACATGATCGATGTGGCTGCGGGCCTCTCCGCCTCAGGAAAGACCGTGTTCACCTATGCGATGGCCAGCTTCATCACGGCCCGGTGCTACGAGCAGCTCAAGGTGGCTCTGGGAGCCATGCGACAGCCCGTGGCGGTTGTGTCGGTGGGTGTCGGCCTTGGCTATGATGATGCCGGACCCACTCATTACACGACGGAGGATATCGCGTGCCTGAGGGCTCTGCCGGGTGTTGAGGTTTGGACTCCCTGCGATGAGGAATCCACGCTCGAGATCACCCGCGAATGCCTGGATCGACCTGCATTCAGGTATCTCAGGCTTGAGCGTCCTGCGTTGCCCAAGATCTATGACTCCAATTTCCGGGCGGCCATGTCGGCCGGGTATTGCGAGGTCGCGCGCGGCAACGATCTGGTCATCCTCTCAAGCGGATTCATGCTCCACCGGGCTCTGGAGGTGAGGGAGCAGCTGCGGGTGGAAGGGATTGAAGCCGCCGTGGTTGATTTGTTTCGAATCAAACCCCTGGCGTCACGCAACCTCACGACCTACCTCGAGCATTTCTCACACGTCATAACCCTCGAGGAACAGTGTCTCGCCGGCGGCTTCGGCAGCGCTGTCTCCGAAGCGATGGCTGACACAGGTCTTTCAAGGCCCCTGTTGCGCCTCGGCCTGCCTGACCGCTATTTCTTCGAGAATGGAGGACGAAAACATGTCCTGGAGAACTGCGGCCTGGGCGTGTCTTCCATCAGCCAACGCATCACCGAGTTTCTTTCCCCGATGGCCCGAAGGCGATCCAGCATGCCCAGCGTGCCCTCACAGACCTCGTTCTGACGACCTGTGAGCGTGCTTCCCTCCATCAAGGTGACGTCGCCCTCGTTCTCGAGGAACGAAGCTCTTGTCATGGAACTGAGCGGGATGCCCGCGCGGGTGACGCTGAACTCGACGGGCGAACGCCTTCAGGGTGACAACCTCGTCCGCTACTTGGCGGACGCCGATGCCGCAATCTTAGGACTTGAGAAGATCAATGCCGAGGTGTTGGAACGGTGCCCCAGAATCAAGCTGATCGCCAAATACGGCGTGGGCCTGGACAACCTCGACCTGGATGCGTGTCGCAAGCGTGGTGTGGCGGTGGGCTGGACACCCGGGGTCAACCGTCATGCGGTGGCCGAACAGACGATCGGGTGCCTCATCTCCCTGGCGCGCAACCTCCACGGATCAAATCGAAAGTTGCAGCACGGGGTTTGGGAAAAAGCGGGAGGCCGCCAGGTCTCCGGGATGATCGTGGGGATCATAGGACTTGGATGCGTGGGAGCCGAGCTTCTGCGCCTTCTTCAGCCGTTCGTATGCGCGGTGCTGGTCAATGACATCGTGGACGTCCAGACGATCTGCGATCAGTACGGTGCGGTGCCGGCATCCAAGGAGGAGATCTACGCCCGCGCAGATGCCGTCACTTTGCATGTTCCGCTCACGGCTGAAACGCGGCAGATGATCAACAGCAGCACGCTGCGCCAGATGAAACGGTCCGCCTTCCTGATCAACACCGCACGCGGTGAGATCGTGGACCAGTCGGCGCTCAAACATGCCTTGAGGCATGGGATCATCGCGGGCGCGGCCATCGATGTCTATGGATCCGAGCCTCCGGCCGACCTTGATTTTCTGAAGTTCCCCAATCTTCTGTGCACCCCTCACATTGCAGGAAACTCGCAGGAGGCTGTGCTGGCGATGGGCCAGAGTGCCCTGGTCCATGTGCGGCGCTTCTTCGGATTCGGATCAGCCAGTCTGCGCGACGAGAGCAACCTCCCCTTCCTGAACATTGCCGCCTGAGAACACACAATGAGCCTTAGCCAACAAACCTCCCGTCCCCTCGACAATCTCGACTGGCCGCTCATGCGGAACAATATTCTGCGGCAGGATCTTGATGCCGTTGTTCAGTATCTTCAGCAGGAGGATCCAATTCTGACGCAATCCGCCCAGGTCCGGGCGTTTGAACAGGAATGGTCTGCCTGGCTGGGTGTGGACTACAGTGTCTTTGTCAATTCGGGGTCATCCGCCAACCTGATCACCATGGCGGCGCTCCGGATGGCAAAAGGAGCGGGGGAAGTCATCGTTCCCACCCTCACGTGGGTTTCCGACATCGCCTCAGTCCTTCAAGCCGGATTGGAGCCGGTGTTTGTGGACATCAATCCTCAAACCCTGGGAATGGACACCGCAGAGGTTCTCCGGCGGATCACGCCAAGAACACGCGCCGTGTTCATCACACACGTGCTCGGCTACAACGCGTTGACAAGGGAGCTGGTGAACGAGCTGGAGGCGAGGAGGATACCGATCATCGAGGATGTTTGCGAGTCCCACGGGGCGGTTTTTGAGGGGAGGAGACTGGGCTCAATCGGTTGGATCTCCAACTTCTCGTTCTACTATGCGCACCACCTGAGCACGATCGAGGGCGGGATGGCCTGCACCAACGATCCGGACGTCTACGAGACTCTCAGGATGCTGCGCTCCCACGGGATGGCGCGAGAGAGCACATCCGCCTCGCTGCGACAAAGGCTGCAGGACGCTCACCCCGATCTGAATCCCGACTTCATTTTCGCTTTTCCCGCCTACAACGTGCGAAGCACCGAGATCAACGCCATCATGGGACGCTCCCAGCTGAAGCGTCTCGACGCAAACAACGAGCGGCGCACTGCGAATCTCCTGCTGTTTCTCGAGAACCTGGACCCCGGCAGGTACCAGGTCGAGTTTGCGACCGAGGGGAGCTCCAACTATGCCTTCACGCTCATCTTGAAGGAGAAGGACGAGAGCCTGCGGGATCGCGTGATGAAGACCCTCCGTGCACACGGAGTGGAGTTTCGTCGAGGCACCAGCGGCGGGGGAAATCAGCTGAGGCAGCCTTACCTGAAAAAGATCTATGGGGAGCGGGAGGCCCTCCGCTATCCGAAGGTGGATCATGTTCACTTCTTCGGTTTCTACATCGGCAACTATCCC
>VHDG01000305.1 GCA_016871475.1 Verrucomicrobiota bacterium | reverse complement strand
GGTCGAGATGGCGGAATACAAAACGACTCTGCTGACGAACAACTACCTCCTGGTGAGCACGCCTTCAGCGATCAATTCGTTGTTCATCTATAACAAGGTGCGCGACACGAAATTCAGCCACGATCGTGGATTCTACGCCACGAATTTCAATTTGGTGATCACGAGCGAGACCCCTGGTGCGAGCATCCGCTACACACTCAATGGCACTCCACCCTCCCCGGTGGCGGGCACGCTTTTCACGGGGCCCATTCCGATCAACAAGACCACCACTGTTCGTGCCATCGCCTATCGTTCAGGCTTTGTTCCCTCGGATGTGGACACCCATACCTATCTCTACACCAGGGATATCATCCTTCAGTCTCCGAATGGCGAGGCGCCCGGACCCGGATGGCCTGCACCTCGGACAAGCGGCGGACAGATCTATGACTACGGAATGGATCCGGAGATCGTTACCAACACTGTCTGGCGGAGCACGATTGAGGAGGATTTGAAAAGCATCCCGACCTTCTCGGTGGTGCTGCGTCTGAGCGACATGTTCGATCCGACGACCGGGTTTTATGCCAATCCGTACAACGACACCATTGCATGGGAAAGGCCCTGTTCGTTGGAACTCATCCATCCCGATGGCAGCAAGGGTTTTCAGGAAAACTGTGGGATTCGCATTCGAGGCGGGTTCAGTCGCTCCACCGACAACCCGAAGCACGCCTTTCGATTCTTCTTCCGGCAGGAGTACGGGGTTACGAAATTGAACTACCCCGTTTTCGGTCCTACGGGTGCGGATAGTTTCGACAAGTTCGACCTTCGGACCACCCAGAACTACTCATGGGCCTTCGGCGGGGACGCCGGGAGTATTTTCCTCCGCGATCAGTCGAGTCGCGACTCCCAGCTCGCAATGGGCCAGCAAGGGGAGAGAGGCAACTGGTTCCATCTCTACATCAACGGCGTCTACTGGGGGCTTTACAACACCTGTGAACGACCGGAGGCCGCGTTCGGCGAGACCTATATCGGAGGTGTGGAGGAGGATTACGACACCATCAAAGTCGGGCCCGATCAGGGTTACACCATTTATGCCACTGACGGGAATCTGGATGCCTGGCAGCGTTTGTGGCAGGCTGCAGTGAACGGGTTCGCCTCCGCTACCGACTACATGCGCGTCCAGGGACTCAATCCGGACGGCACACGCAACCCGGCCTACGAGGTGCTACTGGATCCTCTCAACCTCATCGACTACATGACGGTGATCATTTACGGCGGGAATCTCGATGCTCCCATTTCGGCCTTCCTCGGAAACAACTCCCCCAACAACTGGTACGGGTTTCGTGATCGATCGGGGCTGAATGGAGGGTTCCGATTTGTGAGCCACGATGCCGAACACACGCTGCTGAACCCGAATGAGGACCGGTCGGGACCCTTTGTTTCCGGAGACCCCGCCCAAGGGAGCAATTTCTCAAAGAGCAACCCCCAGTATCTGTTCACCCGGCTTCAAGCAAACGCGGAATTCCGGATGCTTTGCGCTGACCGTCTGCAACACCACTTCTTCAACAACGGAGTGATGACCGTCTCGAATTTTCAGGCGCGCTTGGACAAGCGTACGAACGAGATATTCCGCGCTCTGGTCGCCGAGTCCGCCCGGTGGGGCGATGCGAAACGAGGGTCGGGTCCGCCCATCACCCGAAACAACTTCGTCGACTCCTACAACAATGTTCGGAACAATTACATTCCCGTCCGGGGCAATATCGTGCTCGACCAGTTTAGAAATGACGGCCTGTTCCCCGACATCACTGCGCCTTCGTTGAGTCAGTTCGGTGGCTTCGTCCCCTTTGGCTACAACCTGGTTCTCACCCATGGAAATGCCACCGGAACAATTTATTACACCCTCGACGGAACTGACCCGCGGCTCCGGGGCGGGGCGATCAATCCCTCGGCATTCGCCTATTCGGGTCCCATCGTTCTCAACTCCTCCAAGACGATCCGGGCACGCGTCCGAAGCGGGGCTGTCTGGAGCCCTTTGGTGGAAGCCACTTTTTATCCGCTGCAAAGCTTCGATGGACTCGCCATCACCGAGATTCACTACAACCCGCCTGGCGCAGGGCCCGTGTCTGGCGATGAGTTTGAATTCGTCGAGATCAAGAACACGACCGCGAACCCTATCGAGCTCAGCGGTCTGTCCTTCACCGACGGCATTACTTATACCTTCCCCGCCGGCGCTGTGCTGGCTGGGGGACAAAGATGGTTGATTGTTCGAAACGCTGCGCGTTTTGCGGAACGTTATCCCGGTGTTCCGTCCCAGGGAGTTTACACAGGACGCCTCGAAAATGGGGGTGAGGTGCTACGCATAGCACACGCGGTTGGCGGAGCCGTGCTTGCGGTAGCCTACGACGATGATCTTCCCTGGCCTCTCGCTCCTGATGGTTACGGTTTTTCTCTGGTCACAAAGCAGGTGAATCCTCTGACGAACTCCGACACCGGGACCAACTGGAGAGCCAGCACCAACCCTGGAGGAAGCCCCGGTGCCGATGATCCTGCCACGACGCAACCCGGTGTGCTCATCACCGAAGTGCTCGCCCACACGGACCTCCCGCAAGTCGATGCCATCGAACTGTACAATCCCTCTGGCGCGCCGGCTGACATCAGTGGCTGGTTCCTTTCCGACGATGCGGCGAATCTCAAGAAGTTCAGGATTCCAGCAAACACCTCCATTGCTTCGGAGGCTTACCGCGTGTTCACCGAGGCGGAGTTCAATTCCGTTCCCTCGTCCAGCAACAGCTTCCGGCTGAGTTCCGTGGGGGATCAGGTGTATCTGGTTTCTGCGGATGGGGCAGGGAACCTGACCGGGTACAGCCACGGGTGGACCTTTGGAGCATCCGCCAATGGTGTCAGTTTCGGCCTCTATGCGAACAGTCTCGGCGAGCAGCACTTTCCCTCGCAGATCAGCCTCACACTCGGGTCAGCCAACAGCGGCCCACGAATCGGCCCTGTTGTCATCAACGAGATCCAGTACCATCCGGATCCCGCATTCGATGAGTTCATCGAGATACACAACATCACAGCTTCGCCAGTTAACCTGTTCGATCCGAACTTTCCGACCAACACATGGAAGCTGTCAGGGCTTGGCTTCACCTTCCCCCAGTCGATCACGGTGCCTGCCAGCAGCTACTTGGTCCTCTCTCCCATCGATCCTGCGCTGTTCCGAACGCGTTACAACGTGCCGGGGGGCGTTCAGATTCTCGGGCCATACACGGGCAGTCTCCAGAACAACGGGGAACGCTTGGAGCTCCAAAGGCCGGACGCACCCAACACGAATGCCGTGCCCTACATCACGGTCGATGCCGTGCGCTACAACGACAAGCTTCCATGGCCTGTCGTGGCTGATGGGAGCGGGCCCTCATTGCAACGTTTGAACGCGACGCAGTACGGGGATGATCCGATCAACTGGTTTGCATCAGGTGTAACGCCGGGCAGGGCCAATGTTCCCAACTCCCCGCCGAGCGTGACCATCACTGACCCGTCTCCCGAAAGTTTCTACACCCCTCCTGCAAATATCGGAATCACGGTGAACGCCTCGGATTCAGACGGGAGCATCCTCCGGGTCGAGTTCCTCGCAAACGGCAACAAGCTCGGGGAAGACGCTGTCGCCCCATACTCGTTCACCTGGACCAATGCACCTTCCGGCACCCACTCCCTCACGGCCCGTGCCATCGACAGTGGGCTGGCCATTACAATATCCGACCCTGTCTCGATCACTGTCTATACCCCTACGCCCACGACCGTCGTTTCCCGTGGGGCGGTTTGGAAATACCTGGACACCGGGGTGTTTCCCGGATCGTTGTGGATCACCAACTCGTTTAGCGATGCGGCCTGGGCGAGCGGTCCTGCCCAGCTGGGGTACAGCGCCAACCCGCCTGAGCTGGATGAGGCAACTGTTGTTGGTTTCGGCCCTGATGCCGCCAACAAATACATCACTACATGGTTCCGGAGAACGTTCAACGTCACGAACTCCGCCAGGTTCCTCTCCCTCCAGGTCGGGGTGCTGAGGGACGATGGCGCCGTCGTTTATCTCAACGGCCGTGAAGTATTCAGAAGCAATATGCCGGGTGGCGCCATCACAGCCACCACACTGGCCTCCAGCGCGGTGGGGGGCGGCGACGAGACCACCATCTTCTATACAACCAACGTCCCTGTCTCCCTTCTGCGCGAGGGCTCCAATTTGCTGGCAGTCGAGGTTCATCAATCGGGAGGCGGCAGTTCCGACCTGAGCTTCGATCTTGAGCTGAGGGGCACGCTTGCCCCGCTGGCGCCCACCGTCGTGCTCACCAGTCCGGCGAACGGCGCCTCTTTCTTTGCTCCGGCCACCATCCCGCTCGGCGCTTCAGCCGCCGACCCCGAGAATGGAATCGCACGCGTTGATTTCTATCAAGGCTCCTCGCTGCTCGCCCAACGCCCTGTGCCCCCCTACACCTTCGATTGGACGGAGGTCGGCGCAGGCAACTACACGTTGCGCGCCGTAGCAATCAACAACCTCGGTTTGTCCACAACCTCTGCTCCTGTTTCCCTAACAGTGCAACCCAACCTCCCACCCAGCGTCAGTATCACCAACCCCATCAACGGGACCTCCCTCATCAGCCCCAGCTTCGTCACCATCCAGGCAAGCGCGTCCGATCTCGATGGGAGCATCCAGTCCGTGGAGTTTTTCGTGGATGACGTCAGCATCGGCCTAGACACAGCGTCGCCCTATTCCATTCTGTGGAATTCACCTCCAGCGGGCCCACATCAGCTCAAGGCAGCCGCCCGCGACAACCTGGGGGTGGTGGCCTTCTCATCCCCCGTGTCTGTGATGATTACAAACCAGATCATCGAGCCGTTCCGGCTGATCTCCACAGGCAGCCTGTGGCGCTACAACGATCTGGGGGTGGATCTCGGCTCGCCCTGGACGCAGCTCGCCTACAATGACTCTTCATGGGCCTCCGGCCTGGGTCAGTTTGGATACAGTCCAGACGAAAACGACCAGGCCACGGTGCTGAGCTTCGGTCCAGACGCACAGCTCAAGCATCCCACCTACTATTTCCGCCATGTCTTCCGCATTGCAGACAAGTCGGTGGTCTCAGATCTTTTCTTCCGCTATCTGCGGGATGACGGCTTGGTCGTGCACCTGAACGGAGTTCCCGTCATCACCAACAACATCGATGGCGGTCCGATCACTTATACGAACCTTGCGACGGCCGTCATAGGAGGCGCCGACGAGAGCGCGTTCTACACGAACGCAATTGATCCCCAGATCCTGGTCAACGGAGACAACATTCTCGCGGTCGAGCTTCATCAGCAGTCACTCAAAAGCAGTGACGCGAGCTTCGATGGAGAATTGTTCGGCACCGGCCTGGTGTTCGCTCCTACAATCCACCGCCAACCCGTCGGCCTCACGCGTTTCCTCGGAGGGTCCGCGCGGTTCTCGGCGCCCGCAGGGGGAACACTCCCATTCACCTACCAGTGGCGAAGGAATGGCACGACAATCCCATCCGGGACCAATCTCAGCCTGCTGATTGGATCTGTT
>VHDG01000304.1 GCA_016871475.1 Verrucomicrobiota bacterium | reverse complement strand
TAAAGAAGGGCCTGTTCAAGGACGCCATCGTCGTGGTTGGGCCCATGGCGAGGATTTTCCAGGATCGACACCGGACTCCTTTCGCTCAGGACATGCTCGGACCGTTGATCCACGTGAACATCCTGGCCGCAGCCCTGGATCGTGCGTTTCTTACCGAAGCCCCTCCGCTCACCAACTTTTTCCTGTCGCTCTGGGCAGGCATGGTAGCCTGGCTCCTCGCCTGGCGTTTCAGCAATCTTCTCTACCGGTTCTTCGTCGCAGGCTTGTCCGCGATTCTCTATCTGGTGCTGTCACAACTCCTGTATGACCACGCGGACACATTCGTGGCAGTGACCTCCCCCATGCTGAGCCTGATGGGATCCACCGCCATCAGCATGGTGAACGATTTCGCCCAGGCCAGACGCGACAAGGCGCAGCTGCGTCGAACCCTGGAGAGATATGTGTCGAAGGATGTCGTCAGAGAGCTGCTCGACAACCCGCAGACCTACCTCCATTCGCTCACGGGCGTCCGCCGCAGGGTGACCATCCTTTTCTCGGATGTCCGCGGGTTTACGACCATGACCGAGGCAGCCGACGCCTCCCTGCTCGTGAAGCAGCTGAACGAATATTTCCAGCAGATGGTGGATATCGTCGTGAAGAACCGGGGACGTCTGGACAAGTTCATAGGTGATGCGGTCATGGCTGACTGGGGAAGCTTCGTCACCACGGGCCACGAGGCCGATGCAGAGCGCGCCGTCCTGTCGGCCATTCAGATGCGGGAAGCCCTGAAGCGTCTCAACTCCATGTGGTCTGAGCGCGGCGCACCCCCGCTGGCTTTCGGCATCGGAATCAACCACGGCGAGGTGATCGTCGGCAACCTTGGATCCGAGGAGAAGATGGAGGTGTCGATCATCGGAGATGCGGTGAATCTGGCATCCCGGTTGGAAAGCCTGACCAAGGAGTATGGGGTGGACTTGCTGCTGGGGGAAACCGTGGCTCAGCTCGTGAAGGATCGGATTCCGCTGCGGACCGTGGACTGGGTGACGGTCAAGGGAAAGACCAAGCCCGTGGAGGTGTTCACGATAACTCCCGGATGCACAGACATCCGTTCGATCCCCGAATGGCTTTCGCTTCACGAGCAGTCAGTGAGGCAGTATCGACAGCAGGAATTCGGGCCGGCCCTGGCAGGCTTTGAACAACTGCTCGCTCGCGATCCCAACGATGGCCTCGCTGAGGTTTACATCAACCGCTGCCGAAGCCTCATCGCCAACCCTCCAGGACCTGGATGGACGGGAGTGTTCGAGGCCAAAAAGAAGTAAGTGCCCCGGGCAATCACCACCTTAGATCCGCAAGCACGGGATGGTGATCGCTCGGAAACTGGCCGCCCTTCTGAAACACCACAGTCTCGGCGTGATCCCATGACCAGGCACCCCGGGTGAGAATCCAATCGATCCTGAAACTTCCGGGAACTGCTCCCCTGAAATCGTGAAAGGTGCTCAGAGCCTCGTTTCGACGAGTGCGGGCGTGGGTCCAGGCGTCACGGAAAAGCCCGTCATGTGTGAGAATGTGGTAGGTCGACTCGCGATCAGGTTCGGCGTTGAAATCACCAAGGACAAGCACCGGCAGCTCGGGTTTCATCGCCAACACCCGGTCCCGGATGAGTCTTGCTCCCTTCTCCCGCGCCCCCTGTATCGCATGATCCAGATGCGTGTTCAGGCAGATGAACTCGCGTCCGTCCCTGCGATCCTTGAATCGCGCCCAGGTTGCCATCCTTCGGTTGGTGTTTCCCCAATTCGTTGATGCAATAAGCGAGGGTGTGTCCGACAGCCAGAAGTGATCAAATTCCATGACCTCAAACCGCCGCTTCTTGAAGAAGATCGCCATGAACTCTCCCCGGCTCCCTCCATCCCGCCCCAGACCTATCCAGTTGTAGCCGGGCAGGTCGGCCTCCATATCCTTGATCTGTCGAAAGAGTCCTTCCTGAGTTCCAACAATGTCGGCGTCCATCCAGTTCCAGCACGACTTGATGACCGGACGACGGGCTGCCCAGCTGTTGGGCGACTTGTCACTGGCGAAACGGAGGTTGAAGGTGACCGCTCGCAAGCGGGATTCCCTGACGGGGTTCGGAGATCCGGCCGGAGCCTGGCTGCATGAGCCCGTCGCAGGACGGAGGAGAATCGCGAGCAACAGGGCGATCAGAGGAATCATTCTCATATGAGCACAGGGCAATTAGCGTCTCTGTCGAAACACTGCAAGGCCTGAAAGCAATGCCTCAGCCGCGACGCGGCGCTGCCGCTTTTCCCTGTGTCCGCTCTGGAGCAAAAACGAGGATGGACAACGGAGGAAGCGTCAGCTCCAGGGACTGGGAATGTCCGTGGCACGCCGGGCCGGTGGCGTTCGCTCCGCCGAGGTTTCCCTGATTCGATCCCCCAACCCCCGCAGCATCGCTGTTGCACAACTCCAACCAGCGTCCTGGCTCGGGCACGCCGACGCGATAACCCGTCCTGAGCACCGGCGTCAGGTTAAGCACCACAAGCAGCCTGCTGCGATGATCCTTCGTTTGCCGCACGAACGACAGCACGCTGTTCGCATGGTCCGTGCAGTCCACCCAAAAGAATCCCTCAGGATCGAAGTCCGTCTCCCACAGGGCCGGTTCGCGCTGATAAAGGTGATTGAGCTGCCGGACAAACTCCTGGACTCCCGCGTGATACGGACCCGCCTGCAGGAGACTCCAATCCAGTTCGGCGTTGGCATTCCATTCGTTGCTCTGTCCGAATTCGCCTCCCATGAACAACAGCTTCTTGCCCGGAAACAGCCACTGATAACCAAGAAGCGTGCGCAGGTTTGCGAACCGTTGCCAGTCATCGCCAGGCATCCGCCGGATCAGCGACCCCTTCCCGTGAACCACCTCATCGTGGGACAGGGGCAGGACAAAGTTCTCGTGCCCCTGATACAGCATCGCGAAAGTGAGGTCGTTCTGGTGGAACTGACGGTGAATCGGCTCACGTTTGAAATAGTTCAGCGTGTCGTGCATCCAGCCCATGTTCCACTTCAGGGAAAAACCCAGGCCGCCAAGGTAGGGGGGTCTTGAAACCATGGGCCAGGCCGTGGACTCCTCCGCAATGGTTGCCACGCCGGGTGCCTCGGTGTGCACGACGTGGTTGAAGTGCTTGAGAAACTCAACGGCCTGGAGATTCTCACGGCCTCCATGCTCGTTGGGAACCCATTCCCCCTCCTTGCGCGAGTAATCGAGGTACAGCATCGAAGCCACGGCGTCCACCCGAAGGCCGTCAATATGGTAGCGATCGCACCAAAACAGAGCGTTGGCCGTTAGAAAATTTCGAACTTCGTGCCGGCCAAAATTGAAGATCAGAGTGCCCCAGTCCTGATGGGCCCCCTGACGAGGATCCTCATGCTCAAACAACGCGGTGCCATCAAATTGGGCCAAGGCCCACTCGTCCCGCGGAAAATGAGCGGGGACCCAATCCATCAAAACACCGATCCCAGCCTGATGCAGTTCATCGACCAGATACTGAAAATCATCCGGTGTGCCATACCGGCTCGTCGGGGCGAAGAACCCGGTCACCTGATATCCCCACGATGGGTAGAAGGCATGCTCAGCCACCGGCAGAAGCTCGACATGGGTGAAACCCATCTTGAGCAGATAGTCTCGCAACGGGGCGGCCATCTCCCGGTAAGACAACGACTCAAACGCGTTTTTCTTGCGCCATGATCCCAGATGCAGCTCGTAAACGCTCATGGGCGAACGGAGCAGATCTTTGCTGGCTCGTGCCTTCAACCACGCAGAATCCGACCAGGAATGTTTACGTGTGTTCCAGACGATCGAGGATGTCTTGGGCGGAAGTTCGAACAGGAACCCGAAGGGGTCAGTCTTCAGCGAGATTCGTCCCCGGGCGTCGTGAACCTCATACTTATACAAGGTGCCTTCGCCCAAGTTCGGAATGAAGATCTCCCATATCCCCGAGGAGCCGAGAAGGCGCATGGCGTGGCAGCGACCATCCCACCCATTGAAGCTTCCCACGACGCTCACCCGGCGGGCGTTGGGGGCCCAGACCGCAAAGGATGTCCCCTTCACTCCGTCGTACTCGCGCAGCTGAGCACCCAGCTTGTCGTAAATCCGACGCTCGTTGCCCTGCGAGAACAGATAGATGTCCGTTTCTCCCAAGGAGGGGAGGAAGGAGTAAGGATCGCGTTGTCGATGCTGGCGGCCTTCTGAGTCCGTAAGAACAAGGTCGTAGGCGTAAACAGACTTGGGACCTTTGGCGACCCCCTCAAAGATTCCCGCGTCGTGGATCTTCTTGAGCTGGAACGTCGGCAGCTTCCGATCATGCGCAGGAGCGGCCTCCACCTTGGATGCCCATGGAACGAACGCACGCACCACGACACCGGAGCCGTCCCCGAGAGGATGCATGCCCAGGAGTTGATGAGGGGACTGGTGAATTACACCCGCGAGCGAGTCGAGTTCCGCTGGAGTTAGAATCATCGGGGCGGAGCTTTACCTATCCCCGGCCGCTTGCCAATAGCGGATGGTTGATCGTTGGCGCGGCGACGCGAGTTCCTGGGATGAGCTCCGGCGCATCCGAACCCTTCCGCGAAAGATCAGCCTTCCCTCTCCTGCGTCAAAGCCCGGGAGCTTGAAGAATCTCAAAACTCGCCTGACCGTACCTCACAATACTCACCGCAACCGACGGAGCCTTCGACAGAGTCTGCAACATCTCACGGGCCTGCTTTGGATGTGTCACCGGTTTGCGATTGATCTCAGTCAACACGCTCCCAGGCCGGATCCCGCATTGCTCAGCAACACTTCCCGCCCGCACATCCGAGATCAAAACCCCCTGACGTCGATCCAATCCCTCCCGCTTCGCCAGTTCATCAGGGACGACTTCCATCCTTAAACCAAAGAATTCCTCCCGGCCGGTCTCCCCGGAATCCTCCCCGGAATCCCTCGCTTGCCTGCCCTCACCCTCCACAGGCATCTCCTCGGTTTTCAATTTGATGGTCGTCAGCTTGCCTCCGCGATTGATGCAAATCTGCACGACCGTCCCGGGATCCTTGGCCCGAATGGCATCCTTCAAATCGCGCGGCTTGAACGTGGGATGACCATCGATCGACACGATGAGATCCCCAGGTTTCAAATCAGTACCCCCCGCAGGCCCCGTCCGATCAATCTGCTTCACAACCAAGCCTTGCTCCGTCTCGGGAAACATCGACTTGAGTTGCGGCGTTTCGTTAACGGGCTGAACGGCGATCCCGATCCAACTGCGGGAGTATCGGCCGTTTCGGATCAATTGATCCGCAACGCGCTGGGCATGATTCACGGGAATCGCAAACCCAATTCCGGTGCGGATGCCTCTGACCAGGGTGTTGATCCCGATGACTTCCCCGGAAATATTCACGAGGGGACCGCCGCTGTTGCCCGGATTGATCTGTGCATCCGTTTGCAGGTAGTCCTGATCCAGGCGTCGATCCTCCAACACTCCATCCCTTCCCTTCGCGCTCAAGTGGCCAAACGTGACCGTCCGTTCGAGTTCGAATGGAGCTCCGATGGCAAT
>VHDG01000303.1 GCA_016871475.1 Verrucomicrobiota bacterium | reverse complement strand
GAAAGCCCGTGCCCAAGGCCTCCGGGTTCCTCTCCTCCGCTGAAGAGCAGATGAAAGCCTCGAAAGTGGAACTGGCCAAACCAGCTCCTGCTGTCGCCCAGCCGAAGCAATCCGATGCCCTCAAGGAACTCTATTCCGCGAGACGTGAGATCGAGAAAAAGATCAACGCGCTGCAGGAGCAGCTGGGTGAGGAATCCGAGGATTCCGGCAGCCTGGAAGATGTGGCGGATGCCATCCGTGAGGCTCAAAAGGAGACCAACGAAGCTCTCTCCCAGCTTCAAAAAGGCGCCCCCAACGCCATGCAAACTTTGTTGGAGAAACAGAACCAGATCGCCACCGACCTTGAGCAGCCCATTCTTGCGGCTCCCTCCACTGTCATCTCCCGACGCGAAGCCGGTGCAGCCGCTTCCAAGCTGAGGCAGTCCGATCTCAAGTCTGCTGTTGCCGCGATGAAGGAGGCGCTGAAGTCCATGAACGAGGGGGTGTTGGCTGACCATCCCAAAGCGTTGGAGGGCACGCCGAACCTTCCTGCCATCGAGTCGCATCAGAAGGAGGTGCTGGCGCTGGCCAATCAACTCATGTCAGCGATGGAGAATCTCTCCAAAGCTTCCATGCAGAAGGCGTCGGATGCTCTGGGCCGGGCTGGGAAAAAGATACGGCCGATGTCGAGCGGGAAACGAGGGGGGCTGCCTCAAGCTGCGCAAAAGGAACTGGAGTCGGCTCAGGAGAACCTGGATTCCGGGGAGGCGGAGGCGGGTGCACAACAGGGCGGCCCTGCCCAATCCAGCGCACAGAAGGCCAGTCAGCATCTTGCTCAAGCCCAGGCCGCCATCGCGCTGGCACAATCCGGGCTCGGAAGTGACAACCAGCAGCAAGCCAGCAACTCCCAAGGCCAGGGCAAGAAGCCGGGCCAGGGCCAGACACGTCGAAGCAAGGAGAGCCAGCCCGGGCCGAGCGGGGATGGACGTGAAGGTAACTGGCGTGGACAGGGTGGCGCGGATGGGCCGACTCAGAACGTCACCGGGAGCAGCCGCTTCACAGGTTTGCCTGCTCGGGATCGTGCCGCCATTCAACAATCCCAGAGCGAAGCCTATCCCCAGGAGTACGCCCCTTTGATCGAGCAGTATCTCCGAAATCTCTCCGACCAATCTGAACCCAAATGAGATCCGCAGCACGAGTCGGTGGTTGGCTTTTCATGGCGGTCGCGGTGTTGTTTTTTTCAACGGGATGGAGTGTGCAGGCTGCGACTTCGGTGGGGGAACCAGATCCGGTCAAGATGGATGCCAAGACGGAGACGTTGATCAAGGGGGCGTTGAAGTTCCTCGCCTCCAAGCAGCATCCCAACGGGGCCTGGGGATCGCAGGACGAGGAGATTCGGCATCAGGTTGCGATGACCGCGTATGTGCTGATGTGTTTTCAAGCTGCGGGGCAGCTTCCCGGGGAGGGCGAGTATGGGAAGGCTGTGCATCTGGGGGTTCAGTATCTGGTGGACGCCACGGCTCCGGACGGGCTGATTGGAAACCGAAACAACGGGCAATACATGTACAACCATGGCATCGCCGCCATCGCGCTTGGGGAGATCTATGGCCAGACGAAAACCCCGGCGCTCCGCACGAAGCTGGACCGGATCATCAAGGTGATATTGAGCTCGCAGAACAATGAAGGAGGCTGGAGATACCGGCCTGTGGCGCGGGATGCGGATATTTCGGTCACGGTGCTGCAGGTGGTGGCGTTGCGTGCGGCGAAGAATGCGGGACTGGATGTTCCGCAGCGCACCATCGACAACGCGGTGAAGTACGTGAAGAGCTGTTATCATGAGAAGACCGGTGGGTTCTGCTATCAGCCGAATCGTGAGCCCGGCTATGCCCGGACGGCAGCGGCCATTTACTCGTTGCAGGTGTGCGGCCTATATGAGGATCCGATGGTGAAGGCCGGAGCCCGGTATCTGCTCGGGATCGCCCGGAACAACCAGGATTGGTTTACCTACGGAAATTTTTACGCGGCACCCGCATTGTACATGGTGGGAGGCGAATCGTGGGGAAAGTACTATCCGGCGATGCGCGACTTTCTGGTGCAGAACGCTGTGACACGCGGGGACATGACTTGGTGGGAGCCGACGATCGACGGGGGGCGCATGGGGGTGGGGCAGGTCTACTGCACATCGGTTTACGCGATGATGCTCGCGATGCCCTATCACTACATCCCGCTTTATCAGCGTTGATTCCCAGGAGGGATGTCCTACAAAAACGGCCTTGCTAAAACCTGATGGGGGCAGTTTATTAGCGCTCCTCTTTGCGGCTGGGTAGCTCAGTTGGTAGAGCAGCGGACTGAAAATCCGCGTGTCGGCGGTTCGATTCCGCCCCCAGCCACCATTTCCCAAGACCTCTTTTTTTCGAAACTTTTTTTGACCTGACGCTGTCTTAAGCCCGGGACACTTGTTGGTTGCGCAGGCAGATTTTTTCGAACCATCCGATCGTGTGTCTCGTTTATTCCCTGTTGAGCGTGGGAAAAGCATGGGATTCGCTTATGGAAGCGAATAGCTTCTCCCCGATCGACCCGGCGATGGGTAAAATGAAAAACCAGACAGTTAGCTGGAAGCACGGTGGTGGTGGGCTGCTAGGCCTGTTGATGATGATCAGCCTGGCGGTTCATGCACAGGAACAGGCTCCCACAGCGGCGAACTCCCGCTCTGGCGTGGTCTATCGGAATGACCGAATTCCTGAAAAACCGCTCTCCATCCATATCACCAAGGTCGATCGAAAACGGACAGATCTGCAGCTGGCCACCACCCTGGCTCAAGGAACGGTTCTCAACCTCAGCACACTCTCTGATCAGATCAAGAGATTGCAGGCGGGCGGACAAAAGGTCCTGGCCGGGATCAACGGTGATTTTTACCGGACCGAACGGGAGCCTTATGCGGGTGATCCCCTGGGCTTTCAGGTGATGAACGGTGAACTTGTCAGCGGGGGAACAACCAATCGCCCCGCCTTTTGGATCGATGCCTCCGGAAAACCCTGGATCACTCGGGTCGAAACCCGGTTCGAAGTAGCTCTTCCTGATGGCTCGCGGTTCCCATTTCAGCTGAACGAGGAGCGGCTGCGCGGTACGGCGAGGTTGTACACCCCCCGGCTGGGCTCCTCCACTCAGACTATCGGTGGACGCGAGTTCGTTCTCGAGCCGGCTCCGGATTCTCAAGAGTGGCTGCCTTTGAAACCAGGACTCTCTTATCGCGCGCGCATCGCTTCAATCCGCGACCAGGGGAACAGCCCCATCCCCCCGGGCAGCATGGTTCTCTCGATCGATTCAGCCATGGGGATCAAGAACCAGGCGTTGGTGGTAGGGGGCATTCTGGAACTGCACATGAAGACGAATCCCGACACGCGCGGGAGCAACGTCGCCATAGGTGGATCCCCCACGCTGTTGCGTCAGGGCAAGCTCGCTGACTTCAAGGTGAACAACGACCGGCATCCCAGGACCGCGGTGGGATGGAACGATGAGTCGTGGTTTTTTGTGGAAGTTGACGGCAGACAGAGCAATCTATCGGCTGGCATGACCATCAAAGAGCTCGCGGAGTACATGCAAAAGCTGGGTGCGACCGAGGCGATGAACCTCGATGGCGGCGCTTCAGCGACGATGTGGGTCTTTGGGCAGGTGGTGAACAGCCCCTGCGCCGGGCACGAGCGGAATACCGCTAACGGCTTGGTGGTCGTGAGGAAGGATGCTTCACGACGTGAATCCGACTGATCTCGCACCCCAACCACCAGTTCTCTCCAGGAAGCGCGCCCCCAATGGGACGGCAGCCCTCCTCACGGCACTCTCCCTTCTCATCCTCCTGCCGTTCGTCAAGGGTGCCCACCGAGTACTGATCACCGAGGTCATGTCCGCCAATCAACGGACTGTCGTGGACGAGGATCGCCAGGCATCCGATTGGATCGAACTGCTCAATGCCGGATCCCAGCCGGTTCAGCTCGCAGGCTGGAAACTGACTGCCGATCCCAAGCAGGCCAAGACCTGGACTTTTCCGGAGCTCGCGGTGAAACCCGGCGAACACATCCTCGTTTTTGCCTCCGGCAAGAACAGGGCTGTCGCGGGTAAGGAGCTTCATACCGATTTCAAGCTGGATGCCGATGGTGAGTACCTGGCTCTCCTGGGCCCGGATGGCAAAACAGTTGTTCAGGAGTTCAAGCCCAGGTTGCCCGCGATGCGCTCGGATGTTTCCTATGGCATCCCGCTCTCAATGGAAACCTCTCGCATCCTGGATGCGGATTCACCCAAACAGATCCGTGTGCCCTGGGCTGAGATGGGCGAAGCATGGCGCCAGCCCACCATCCCCATGGAGGGATGGTTTTCTGCGAAAGGGGGGATCGGATTCGATTCTGGAACCAACTTCGCAAGATTCTTGGGCACCGACTCCGCGGCGATGATGAAGGGACGCAGTCCCGGGCTGTTGGTCCGTGCTCCGTTTCTGGTGAAGCCTGCCGAGGTTGATCGGATGGTGCTTCGGATGTTCTACGACGATGGTTTTGTTGCCTGGATCAATGGAAGGGAAGTCGCGCGCCGCAACGCGCCCGCCCAGCTGGTTTGGAACAGCCCGGCACCGGGGCCGAGGGAGAGCGCCACGGCCGTGACGTGGAAAGAGTCGTTCGAATCCGCGGAGCCTGATTTCGTGTTGGCCAACGGAGATGCATCAGCCCGGGCCAGGGTCGCCGTGGCTGCCCCGGATACCAACCGGTTTCTGCGGCTCGTGAACGGCCGCGTCCCTGAGCAGATCAATTCGGTTTCCTTTCCCCAGGCTCTGCCCGCCGCTCCCAAGTCTTTGAAGGTCGAGTTTGATTACCGTGTGAAGGGTGGATCCGGGAGCCCCACGGATCTGTATCTCGTGCTGATCCCGGTCAAGGACTTCGACGTGCGCGGCCCCGGTGCAGACGTGCAGGTTTTCCGTGGAGGCGCTGACCTCGAACTTCGTAAGGGGCTGGCGGTCCGACTCAGCACCCAGCCCAGCCGCAAACAGGTCGAGGCCACGATCCATTGGGACGGAGCTCAGATGGGCAGATTCACGAGTGACGAAAGTTCCCTGATCTGGCGCTTTTACCATCGGGCCTTTCTGACTGTGGACTTCACCGAGGAGGGCGCGGTCGTTGCCTTGAACGTGAAAACGGATTCCCGTGGCGGCACCGGGAAGGAGGCTGTGGTCTTGCAGCGCACCCTGATCCAGGGAGCGCAGCCGTACCCGGCTCGTTTGCAGATTGCCGCTCGCACCACTTCCTCGCTCACCACCGTTGACCTGGATGAGATGCAGGCTTCCTGGGTGCCTGCTGCCGGCAGCCTGGCTGAAGACTTCGACCTCACACCCTTCGTCTCTGACCTCAAGCCAGGGACCAACCTGTTGTCCATCTTTGCGCTGAATCGAAGTTCCGATGATGGCGACTTCCTCGTTCTTCCCGAGCTTTATGGATATGCGGCACGATTGCAGACGAGCTCGCCCCGTTTCTTTGCTCCGGCAAGTCCATTGTCTGCGAATCAGGAAGGAGGACTGGAAGCCCCATACCCCGC
>VHDG01000302.1 GCA_016871475.1 Verrucomicrobiota bacterium | reverse complement strand
TGGTGACGCGGGCCAACCAGTATGTGGACCAGACCGCGCCGTTCAAGCTGGCCAAGGATCCGGCTCAATCCGGGCGGCTGGATGAAGTCTTGTACAACCTTTGTGAAAGTTGCAGAATACTCGCTGTACTCATCTGGCCGGTGATTCCGGAAACTGCTGCCCGCATCTATTCACAGCTCGGGTTATCACGCAGCCCCGACACTTTCTCAGAAGCCGCCTGGGGCGCCCTGGCTCCGGGGCATGTTGCGGGCGCACCGAGCCCGTTGTTCCCCAAGAAGGACACCAGAGGAGCCGTTCCCAAAGCCTGAGTTCTGACTTTTACCCGGAGGACCTCTGTATAGGATGCTCCCGCCCGTGGCCCATGCATGCGCCATTCAAAGCGGGATGAAGGGTCATTTTCTTATGCGATTCGTGCTAGCACTGTTACTTGCCACCGTTCTCACGCGGTCTGTTTCGACCTCAGCCGAAACAGCTCAGCCGAAGGAAGTGTCAAACTTCGCACTGATCGACCATCAGGGAAAACTCCGCGAGTTGAAGCGTTCAAATGCGAAGGCCGTGGTCCTGTTTTTTACCGCCAATGGATGTCCGGTGGTTCGCCAGAACGCGTCGAAGATCTCCAGGCTGCGAGAGGCATTTCAAACCCGAGGCGTGGACTTCTGGATGGTGAACTCGAGCTCGGCGGATGATCGCCGGGAGATCTCCAAGGAAGCGGGTGAACTGCGTGTCTGGCAGGTCCCAGTATTGAAGGATGATACGCAAGGCCTGGCGCGACATCTGGGGGTGCGACGCACAGCTGAGGCCATCGCCATCAGCACGAAGGATTGGACAGTCTTTTATCGAGGCGCGTTGGACGATCAAATGGCTGAGGGTGCGGGCAAACCCCAACCAACGGAGAAATACCTGGAGCTGGCGTTGAACGACTTCCTTTCCGGCCTGCCGATACGCACTGCCAAGACCCAGGCCCGCGGTTGCGTGATTCACTTTGACGGCGGGAAGGGCCCCGACGATGCCCCGGTTGCCTATGCCACAGAGGTCGCCCCGATCCTCGCGGCCAGGTGTGTGAGCTGCCACTCACCCGGCAACGTCGGATCCTGGGCCATGTCGAGCCACCGCAAGGTCAAGGGCATGGCATCGATGATTGAGGAAACCCTGCTCGCCCGCAGAATGCCTCCATGGGATGCAGATCCGCACGCGGGCAAGTTTGCGAATGATTCAGCAATCCAGGTCGCGGAGGCGCAGACGCTCCTGCGATGGATCCATCAGGGAGCCCCCCGTGGGGAAGGGGCTGATCCGCTCGAAAGCCTGAAAGTCACTCCGGCACCTGAGTGGCCATTGGGACAACCCGACATCGTGCTTCGCCTGCCGAAGCCGGAGATCATCCCTGCGACCGGAGTTTTGGATTATCGACATATAGAAGTGCACGCCGGGAACGAGACTGAGCGATGGGTGGGGGCGATGTATGTCCGCCCGGGCAACCGCGAAGTCGTTCATCACGTCATCGCACGACTCAAGAAAGGCGGAAACAAGGATGCCCTGGGGCAGGACGAAATGTTCGTAGGATGGGCTCCGGGCACGACCCAGGACTTTTTCCCGACGAACTCAGGGAAAAGGCTTCCGGCGAAAGCGGTATTTGATCTGGAGATGCATTACACGCCGAACGGCAGGGAACAAACCGACCAGACCGAGCTGGGCATCTATCTCTTGAAAGAGAAGCCTGCTGCTCGATACGAGGCCGTGCCCCTTGTGAACACATCCTTTGAGATCCAGCCAGGGGCTCACGATTTTCAGACCGACGCCGCTTACTGCTTCAAGCGCGGGGCGACCCTCCACAGCCTGACGCCGCACATGCATCTGCGAGGTCGATGGATGAAGTTCGAAGCGCTGTTTCCCAACGGAAAGAAGGAAACCCTCTGCTCGGTGCCTCGCTACGACTTTAACTGGCAGCAAACCTACGTGCTGAAGGAGCCTCGGCGGTTGCCCCCCGGCACCTGGGTTCGAATCATCGGCGGTTATGACAACTCCAGGATGAATCCATCAAACCCCGACCCATCGGCCTTCGTGCGCTGGGGCGAACAGTCCGCGGATGAGATGTTCCTGGGCTGGTACAATGTCGTCTGGGACCCCGTCGAACTGAGCAGCGCCAGCGTCGAAAAGTAACCGAGGATCCCAGCTACTGCTTGGCCTTGCTGGCTTCGTCCAGCCTTGCCTTCAAGGCCTTGATCTTCGCCCTCACTCCTACGCCCGCTCCGGCGTCGCGAGCCTGTTCGTAATACTGATGGGCTTCCTCAACCTCCTCAAGAAGCTCATGCGCGAGTGCCTTGTCCAACAGCAGCGGAACATCCGGGGACGCCAGGTTCAGCCGTACGCCGATCTCATCGATAGCCGACTTGAGATCCAGGACGGCTTCGGCTTTTTGTCCCATCCCGATCCGGGCGCGAGCCCGCCGGATCAGCCAGGAGCTTTGAACGCGGGATGACGCCAGTTCCGATTCGATCTGCTTGATCGCTTCGCAGAACTCCTCGGCATCGAGCAAGGCTTCGATTTTTTCGATTTCGAGCAGCCCTGAGCCCGTGGCCTTGATGCCGGCATCGAGCCCCTTGATACGTTCCTTGTGGAGCTTCAGGTGGTTTTGAACCTCGCTCCGGAGGAAATACCACTCGGGATTGGCTGCATGCATCGCGATGGCTTTGTCACAATCCTCCAGCGCCTTTTTGAAGTCATCCCGCGCCTTCAGAATCTCAGCCCGAAGGATATGGAGTCCTCCAACCTCAACAGGCTCGTCGGACTTCATTGCGAGGGTGCGCGTCACAGTGCTGAGGGCTTCGTTGGTTTTTCCGGAGGCGAAGAGGACGACGCTGAGCTCGCGGTGAGCGACCAGCGAGCCCGGCTCCAATCGGACCGCCCGCTCCAGGTCCCGTAACGCCTCGGAATTCTTACCCAGAACCCGGTACTCAACGGCCCGCTGAATCAGAAGATCCGCGCTCTCGCCGCGCTTGTTGATCTCTTCCGTCAGCTCCTCGATCTCATGCTCCGGGCCTTCATGCGCCCACGCCCCACACCCAGCGCCCCAGTGGAGCAGGAGCCCGGCACAAAGGAATACGGTCAGCGAGGCCTTCATAAAGGTCCGGTTAATCTTCGATCAAAAGAGCGGGATCCAACAGGAACTCGGTGTCGTCGGATCGTGCATTATGGCCTTCGATGGCGATGACATTCACTCCATCTCTCAGGTGTTTGTGAGCATCCTTGAGCACGATAAACTCTTCCTCATGCGCTTCCCGTTCCTTCACAGTCTGCACATTGCGTCCACTGCTCCGTCCTACCCCCGACCGGGCAACCTCACGCCCGTTGAGGTAGGCGATGAACGCGTCCTCGTAGGAGATCTGCAGAACGGCCTCGGTGATCTTGTCGGCCTGCTCAATCTGGAACTCACGCCGGATGTAAAGACTCGATGAATTCCTGCGCATCCCGTCCAGATGGGTCTTGTAGCTTCCCTCACCGTAGCCGAAGCCGGCTTCCCCGCTGGACCATCCCTCCGCAGCGAACCCCTGCCGGGTCCAATCCAATCCCCGGGGATGTTTGCCGGTGATGTAGTCCCATCGCGCGCCCTTGGGAACCACAACCTTGTGATCCACGGCTGGCATCGTGGGATTCTTCGGTTCGTTGGCGGGTTTCTTGTATTCCGGCAACTGCCATGGCAACGCGATCTTGGCCTGGGAAACCTTGCCTCGCTTGACGATGCTGAAGAGGTCCGTCTCGGCTGCATTCCGGTTCACGTGCCTGGCCACAAGTGTGTCGCCGTTCACGTCAAAAATCACTGACCCGTGTTGAAGCAGGACCTTCCGCATGATGGGCATCGTTCCAACCCGGCTAAGAACCTGCCCTCCGTTCCCGGTCACGACCTGCACGGTTCCTTCATGAGCATGGATTCCTGCACTCTTCCGGTAGGCACCATCACCCGCAGGATCCCCGTCCCCATCATCGAGAATCACGTTCTCTGCCACCGTCGCGTTGGTTCCATATGCCCCATCCATCAGCATCGATCTCTCATAGGTGTGAGAATGCCCCGTGAGCACAATGTCCGTGCCCCCTGCCTCAAGGATCGGCATGATGTAGCGTCGCATCTCGATCAGGTCCTTCTCCTTGTCACTGTCATGGCTTCCCTTGGTGTAGGGAGGATGATGGAAGAAAGCGACGATCCAGTCGGTCTTGGCTTTTTCGAGGTCCGCTTTCAACCATTTCGCCATGGGGCCGTCGGGCTTCCGGTCCAGATCATGTGAGTTGAGGCAGATGAAGCGAATGTTTGAGTAGTCGAAGGAGTAGTAGGCTTCGGTTCCGGATCCCAGCCCTCCGACCTCGGCCCGGGTGGGCACGACATAGGCATCGTAGTAGGGGCCCACACCGGTTTTCCCATTGGAGGTGGCACCCTCATGGTTTCCCATCGTTGGCCAGCAAACCTTGTTTCGAAGCGTCGGCTCGTAGGTTTCAAAAAAACGCGTCTGAAACTCGGTGTCCCTCCCCACCCCGTAGGCCATGTCGCCCACATGCAACCAGAAGTCGATGGGATGCTTTTCCTGTGCCGTGAACTTGATCATCGCCTCGTGCACGGCGAGCTGCGGCTCCCGTCCGGTGCCGCTGTCGCCCAGCACCCAGAAGCGGGTGCGACGCACCTGGCCCGCGGGTGGGTGCGTGGTGAAACGATAGGAGGTGTCTTGAGGGGTGAGACGCTTGTCGCCGTCATAAACAGCGTAGTAGTAGGTGGTCTCCGGCTTCAGATCGTGGATGCGTGCCTCGTACTGGAAGGTTCCCACCGGAGCTGAGTGAAGTTTGGGGAGCGCCAGGTTCGCGGTTGTCCGCAGCTCTTTCCATTTGGCGAGCATGGGCTGACCGTTGGTCCCGAGACTGGCCCGGGTGGTGATCGAACCGGACTTCGCTCGATCGGAAAGATTCCCCGGGTCGGTGCCATACCTCACCACTGCATCGATCGGACCCTCGGTGCGCCAGACCACATGCATGAGGGACGGACTTCCGAACTGGATGTAGGGGGACCGGGAGAAAGGGAGCGTTGGGTTGGCTGCATGGATCATCAGGCAGGAGGCCGAAAAGACCTGGGACAGACCGATGCAACAGACCACGCGATTTCGCTGAGAGTGGAGCCACGAGAGCATGGGCGCATCCTTCAGGCCCGGGGCAAGTTCGTCAACTCGACGTTTAACCATTGCTTGCTAACTTTGAAACCTCTTAGCTCTCGCCCTAGTCCTTGTTTCTGACATGAGCCTACTGGCCCCACTGTTCCTGATCGGCGCCGCTGCAATCGCGCTGCCGATTCTCTTTCACCTGATCCGGCGAACCATCCGGGAGAAGCAGGTTTTCAGCAGTCTCATGTTTCTTCAGCCGACCCCCCCGAGGGTCACGCGACAGAACCGGTTGGAGAATCTGCTGCTACTGCTGGCTCGTTGCGCGGTGATCGCGCTCCTGGCCCTTGCCTTCGCGCGCCCATTTCTCGCCAACCCTGTGGCCACAGGAAGCCCTGAGACGCAGACCCGCCGCCTTTATATTCT
>VHDG01000301.1 GCA_016871475.1 Verrucomicrobiota bacterium | reverse complement strand
AAGCTGACCGGAGTGCAGATGGTCCGAAGGAACTCGGCACAAAGGGGCCGGCAGTCAACCCGGTGATGAAACCACCAAGGAACTTCGAGCCAGGGATGCTTTTCTCACCGCCTCCGCGACTGAGGCGGAAGTCACCGTCAGATGCCCCATCTTGCGCCCGTCCCGGGCTTCCGACTTCCCATACAGGTGAAGTTTGACCGCGGGGTCTGAGGCGAGCGCGGCAGCCCAGTCCGGCACGCCCTGGCTCCACAGGCCCCCCAACAGATTGGCCATCGCTGAAGGAGACTTCATCTCCGTGGATCCCAAGGGCAAACCACACACGGCCCTAAGCTGCTGCTCGAACTGGCTGGTCACGCAAGCGTCCAGGGTCAGATGCCCGCTGTTATGAGTTCGTGGAGCCAGCTCGTTGACGAGTAAACGCCCGTCACGAGTCAGAAACATCTCCACCGTCAAAAGGCCTACAACATCCAGGGCATCCAGGATTCCACGGGCCAGCTCCCTCGCCTGCGCCGCGAGATCAGGTGTGATGTCCGCAGGGGCAAAAGTAATGTCGAGGATGTGATGAGCATGCGAGTTTTCGAACACCGGAAAGGCTCTGAACTCGCCGCCCACTGTCCGGGCTCCAACCACAGACAGCTCCTTCTCAAAATGGATGAAACCTTCGTAGATGCCCTCCGCTCCCCGCAGCCCCAGCCAGCCCTCCTCCAGGTCCGCTTCGGCTCGCAACATTTTCTGCCCTTTGCCGTCGTAGCCAAAGCTCGCCGTCTTCAGCACAGCTGGCAAACCGATCTCCGCCGCCGCAACCCTGAGATCGTCCCGCGATCGAATCGCCCTGAAAGGGGCCACGGGGAAACCCTGATCCTTGAGAAAGTTTTTCTCGCGCAACCGCTGTTGAGTAATGTGAAGGACACGCCCGTCAGGTCGAACGAGAGCATGCTCCGCTGCCGCTGCCGTGGTGGCGGATGGCACGTTCTCAAACTCAAAAGTCACCACCGACACGGATTTGGCAAACCGTCTCACAGCATCCAAATCCTCGTACGACGCCGTGGTTTCCGCATCGGCCACCTGGCCGGCCGGAGTGTCGGAGTCGGGAGAAAACACGGCCACCCGGTAACCCATCTGCTTCGCTGCGATCGCCAGCATCCTCCCAAGCTGTCCGCTCCCCAGAATCCCTATCCACGCCCCAGGAAGTATCGGTGACATTTTGAAATCGGGGATTGAGTTCATGGAACAGGAAACCGTCGATTCTCCAAAACCCGGCGGGTCTGTTCCTTACGAAAACGGTCCACAACCTTCCGGATCGCAGGCCTGCTGTTCCCCAAAATCGCAGCGGCCAGCAATGCGGCGTTGATCGCCCCCGCCTTGCCAATGGCCAGGGTCCCCACCGGCACACCCGCGGGCATCTGCACGATGGAAAGCAGCGAATCGATCCCCTTAAGAGTCTTCGACTCCACGGGAACTCCCAAAACCGGAACCGAGGTCTTCGAGGCACACATGCCGGGCAGGTGAGCAGCTCCCCCAGCCCCGGCGATGATCACTTCCAATCCCCGGTCGCTCGCCCTCGACGCATACTCAAAGAGCAGATCCGGAGTGCGATGAGCGGAAACGACCTGCGCTTCGTGAGGAATGCCCAGCTCCTTCAGCTGGATCGCCGCATGCTGCAGGGTCTCCCAGTCGGACTGGCTTCCCATGATGATTCCAACCAGGGGTTTCTTGATAACCTTCGATTTCACGGCCGCGACTTAACCGGTCGCTCGGCCAAAAATCAATGTCGCGGTTGACTCCATCTTGTTTGAAGCTTCCAATGACGCCGTTCGTCCTCTGATGAACGCCATACTCTCGATTCAAAAGAAATGAAGACTTCGCTCGCCATCGCAGCCATCGCAGCCCTCAGCTTTTCCCTCGCTCAACTCCCCGCAGTGGCCAAGGACTGGCCCGCCTACCGGGGGGTGAAGTCGGATGGAAAATCAGATGAGTCCATCCTTCGTGCCTGGCCCTCGGAAGGACTGAAGAATCGTTGGCGGGTGCCCCTGACCGATGGGCTGAGTTCCTTCTCTACTGGCGACGGAAAGGCTTACACCCTCGTCCAGCGAGACGTGGAGGGGGTCAAGCGCGAGGTGATCGCCGCGCTGGATGCTTCCACCGGCAAGGAGGTCTGGGCAGCACCCTTGCAGGTGGCCAAGTACGACGGCGGAGGAGGCGACGGTACAGCCGACAACAGGGGAGGTGACGGCCCCCGTAGCACTCCTACGTTCGCCGATGGCAAGGTCTACGTCCTCTCAGCCAACCTGAAGCTGGCATGTTTCGACGCGAAGACAGGCAAACAGGTCTGGATCCGCGACATCATGGCCGAACACTCGGGCAGGAACATCCGGTGGCAGAACGCGGCTTCCCCGCTTCTCGATGGCGACAAGATTTTCGCAGCAGGCGGCGGGGCTGGGGAATCCTTGTTGGCATTTGACCGTCAGTCGGGAAAAACCGTTTGGAAGTCGCAAGATGAACTCATCACTCACGCAACCCCGACGATCGCGGAGATCCATGGAAAGCGTCAGGTGATCTTTTTCACCCAGAGCGGTCTGGTAGCCCTCGACGTGAACACGGGAGAGCTCCTCTGGAAGCATCCTTTCCGTTTCAATGTCTCCACCGCCGCCTCCCCGGTCGTATCCGGCGATATCGTTTACTGCGCTGCCGGCTATGGAGTCGGGTCAACGGCGGTGAAGATTGCGAAGAAAGGTGCTGGGTTCGCAGCGACAGAACTGTGGCGTGTCACAGGGAACAAGATCGCCAACCACTGGAGCACTCCGGTCGCTCACAACGGATACCTCTACGGAATGTTCAGCTTCAAGGAATACGGATCCGGCGCGCTCAAGTGTGTGGAACTGGCGACCGGCAACGAGGTTTGGGCTCAAGCCGGTTTCGGAGCAGGCAACGTCATTCTCGTGGATGGTCAGATCGTTGCATTGAGCGACGCGGGTCAACTGGTCCTCGTGAAGCCCGATCCGAAGGGCTATCGCGAAACCGCACGGATGAAGGCTGTCCAGGGTAAATGCTGGTCCACCCCCATCGTCAGTCATGGAAAAGTGTTGGTCCGAAGCACCCGGGAAGCCGCAGCTTTCGACATCGCGCCGGCTGTCAGCAGCCTGAAATAAATCTCCAACCCGTTCCCTTCCGCGGTTTCCGCCAGAACCGGAACTCGAAGCATTGATGCAAACTCCACTCGTGATGACGGTGATCGGCAAGGACCGGCCGGGCCTGGTCGAGTCCATAGCTCGTGCCGTCTCAGACTCCGGAGGCAACTGGCTGGAGAGCAGGATGTGCAGGCTCGGAGGCGACTTCGCCGGCATTCTCAGGGTTCATATCCCCTCAGATCGGCAGGCCGCATTCGAAAGCGCTCTCGACTCCATTCGCTCCACCGGCCTTCAAATCCTGTTCAAACCCGACTCGGGAGAACCCTCGGCCAGCCATGCTCAGGAGACTTCCATCGAGATCATCGGACAGGACCGCCCGGGCATCGTGCGTCAAATCACCGCAGCCCTGGCAGGAAAAGGCGTGAACGTCGAAGACCTCGCCACAGAACTCGCCAGTGCACCCATGACCGGGGAACCGCTCTTCAAAGCCCGGATCCGGATGCGAATGCCCGAGCGCTGCAACCTTGGGGACCTCAAAAAGGAACTGGGCACGATCGCCAGCGACCTGATGATGGACCTCACCTTCGATCAGTAAGCATTCCCCCGTCGCACGAAGCTCATTGAGCAATGTCGCTCTGACTGTTGGCAGATCTTCCGTCCGCGCCGGTGCCGTCCAGGTCGATCAAGATGTCCCTGGGCTCCGCCCCGCGACTCGGTCCCACCACGCCACGATCCTCCAGTTCATCCATGATCCGCGCTGCACGCCCATAACCGAGCTTGAGACGTCGTTGCAGGAGGGACACGCTCGCCTTCTGCTCGCTTCGGATCACTTCGATGCACTGTTCGATCAATTCCTCATCCTCACCGCTGCCTCCCTCGGAATCAAAGTCGCGGATCGGCTTCTGCAACTGCTGATGGATGTCCATCTCGTAACTCGGCTTGCCCTGAGCCGCGATGTGATCCACCACCCCCTGCAGTTCCTGGTCGGTGATCAACACTCCCTGAACACGGGTGAGCTTGGCAGACCCGGGAGGGAGAAACAGCATGTCGCCCTTGCCCAGCAATTTGTCCGCACCCATCGCATCCAGAATGGTTCGGGAATCCACTTTTGAGGCGACTTGAAAGGCTATCCGCGCGGGAATGTTCGCCTTGATCACGCCGGTGATCACATCGACGCTCGGCCGCTGCGTCGCCACGATACAATGGATGCCTGCCGCCCGGGCCATCTGGGTGATCCGGGCAATGGCCATCTCCACGTCCGCAGGCGCCACCAACATCAAGTCAGCGAGCTCGTCGATGATCACGACCACGTAGCTCAGCTTCTCGGGAATCACGATGTCCTCATCTCGCGGCACCACGATCTCCTCGTCGAGCTCCACGGCAAATCCGTCGGAGTTCACTTCCACCCGCTCCTTCTTCGCAGTGAGAGGAAGCTCCAGCTCAGCGCTTTCCTTCGCCGGCTTGGGGTTGCGTGGACGCTCGTTGAAACTGCGTATGTTGCGAACCCCCACCTTCGCGAAGATCTGGTATCGCTTCTCCATCTCGTTGACCACCCACCTCAGCGCCAGGACGACCTTCTTGGGATCCGTCACAACGGGCACCACCAGATGCGGCAGGGCGTTGTACTGCTGCAGCTCAACCACCTTCGGATCAATCATCACAAAGCGAAGCTGATCCGGAGAAAAGCGGTAGAGCAGGCTCGCGATAATGGCGTTGATGCAGACGGACTTGCCGGAGCCGGTGCTCCCGGCAACGAGCAAATGGGGCATATCCGCGAGGTCACCGACGATGGGGTGACCATATACATCCTTCCCGAGAGCGATCGGCAGGCGAGCCTTGGAGTGCTGCCACTCTTCCGACTCCAGCAGGTCGCGCATGATCACCTTGGTCTTGATCGAGTTCGGAACCTCGACCCCCACGGAGCTCTTGCCAGGTACAGGCGCCAGAATATTGATCCGCTCCGCCTTGAGCGCAGCAGCAATGTTGTTGGCCAACGCAGATATCTTCTCGAGCTTCACCCCCGGCGCAGGATGCAACTCGTACCGTGTGATGGTCGGCCCCTTGGTGATGTCGCCCATGGCAACATCAATATCAAACTGCGCCAGCGTGTTCTGCATCAGCCGCGCATTCGCCATCAGCTCCTCCTTCGTCTCGGTGGGCTTCAGCGTGAGGTCCGGATGATTCAAAACCTCCATCGGAGGGAGGCGGTAGTTGCCGATGATCGGCGTGGAGGCGACGGTGATGGGTTTCGGACGCCGGGGAAGCCGTTTGGGTTTCCCGGCGCTGTTGTCGATGACTGCTCCAGTCTCCCCCGAGACAGCTGAGGGCGATCCTGGAACAGAACCGGCCGCCGCAGCAACGGGTTCTCCAGCCGCTGAGGTGGAAGTCGGAGCAGCGTCTGCCGAAACAGGAGGCACTTCACCAAAAGGCCG
>VHDG01000300.1 GCA_016871475.1 Verrucomicrobiota bacterium | reverse complement strand
AGAGCGTGAGGCTCCGTTCATGGACGTCGCGAGCTCGAGCAATTCCTCAGTCCCGGCTGTGAGGCATCGGTGCCTTACGACCACTCCGACGATCTCCACGACCCCTGCGGGGATGCTGGACGGACGTTTTGCGACCAGGGCCTGGAGAAATCCGTCCGCGTGTTTTGCGCCCGCACACGCAGCGGCCTCTCTCAGCCAACGGGATCGATGAGTGCGGACATTCCCGGCCACCAGGTGGGTCATGACGCCAGCCGAAACGTCGGGAGGCATCTCGGCGAGTGCGAGCAAGGCGGCCAGTCGGACCTGGTCGTTGGGATCGTGGAGGGCTTCCTTCTCGAGAATCGCCTGGACCGACCTCGCGTTCCGGGGCAAAGCGTCAAGGGCTGCGCGTTTCACACCGGAGGAAGGATGAGTGAGGGCCTCGCCAGCCACACTCCCCAGTTCGGGTGCTTCAAGCCCCTGGAGGGTGCGCAGGGCATGAAGAGCGCCCAGGTTAAACCCGAGCTCGTCCACGCTCCGGTTCTTCACCAGCTTGATCAGCTTCGGAACCGTCTCATTCGCCTTCTTTTCAACGATGAGACGCTGGGCATGCATGCGCCAGAGCATGTTTTCATTGCTCAACGCTTTCACCCAATCGTTCGGGCTGCCCCCATGCAGCCGGGGCTGAGGCGTGGGTTTGCCTGCCTTGTGCGTGATCCGGTAGATCCGGCCGTGGCGTTTGTCCCGCAACCCCGTCTCATAAGCGTTCCCCTTGCCGTTCTTGAACCCATGAGGAACGGGGTTGTGCTGGATGATGTAGTTGTACCAGTCGATCAGCCAGAGCGCTCCGTCAGGCCCCACTTCAGCGGCGATGGGCGATGTCCATTCATCGTCGCTCGCCAGAAAACTTCCCAAGTTCTGCGCCACGAAGTCCGCTCCATCGGCCACCAGGTCGAACATCCCGATCAAATGCCCGGTGGGCTCACAGACGAAGGCGCGTCGATTCCAGTATTCCCTTGGGAAACTGCGTGCCGTGTAGAGCGCGTGCCCCGCGCCCGCGGTGTAACGGTCGTGCCAGTCCACCTGTCGCACCTTGGGGGTGGAGGGGTAGATGTGCATGTTGGTGGCGATGCTTTCAAGCCGGGACGCAGACCAGCCCGACACCTGTTCGTACATCCGATTGGGAATGGGCATGTACATGCTGGGGTTACCGTTTGCTGTGGACCCGAACAACGTTCCGTCCTCAGCGAAGCCCAGCCCCCAGGTGTTGTTGTTGCTGGAGCGGACGAACTCAAGCTGGCTGCCATCAGGTTTAAACCTGAAGAAGCCCATGCCAAACTTGATGCTCTTGCCTCCGACTGTTCCGTCGAATCCAGAGTAGCCCACGACTCCCCAGATCCAGTTGTCAAAACCCCAACGGAGATTGCTGGGCCCTGCATGGGTGTCGAAGGTCCCCCAGCCGGTGAATAGGACTTTCCGCTCATCGGCCCGGTCATCGCCATCTGTGTCGCGCAGGAGGAGCATGTCTGGCGCCTGGGCTACGATCACCCCGCCCTGAACGATGACCATGCTCGTAGGGATGCTCAGTTTATCCGCGAACAAAGTAAACCGGTCTGCACGCCCATCCCCATCCGCATCCTCGCAGATGCGTATCCGATCGCGTCCTTCCCCTGCGGAACGGAGCTCATTCGGGTAATCCACGGTCTCGGCAATCCACAAACGTCCACGTTCATCCCAGGCCATGCAGATGGGCTTGAGGATTTCGGGTTCAGACGCGAACAGGTGAGATTCGAAATGATCGGGCAGGAGCAACCGCGTTGCGGAGACTGCGGGAGGCAGGGGTTTTTGCATGGTCCGGATCGGGTCCGACTGCGTTCCCCACCTGGCACCGGAGACGTAATTGGGCAGAGGCTCGGGCGCGGGCTCATATTCAAAAGGAAGCGGGCTGGGTTTCGGCTTTAGGACCGCTGGATCAGCAGGCAATGGGACGGGCCAGGCGAGAGTGACAATGAAAGCGAAAGCATGCAGGGAAGCGCGAGGCATGGCGAAGTCCTACCCGAGAAGATGATCGGATGGAAATCCTTTTGGCCCCGGAACCCAGGGCGGGCAGGGGCTTGGGGGCTACCGATCTTTTCGATTTCTTGGAGACCGCCTGAACCCATTTTGGAACCAGAGCCGCCAGACCATCCAGAGAGCTTCGAGAACGATCTTGAAGGACATCTTTGACGTCCCCTGGAAACGGTCTGTGAAGATAATAGGTAACTCCGCGACGCGAAAACCCTGGCGCCATGCCTGATGGGTCATCTCGATTTGGAAGCTATAGCCATTGGACCTTATCTTTTCCAAATCAATGCTTTGGAGGACCTTTTTGCTGAAGCACTTGTACCCACCGGTCGGGTCGGCAAAAGGCATGCCGGTGATGATCCGCACATACAGGGCAGCTCCCATGCTCAGGAGAAGGCGGTTCAGCGGCCAGTTGATGACTCGGATGCCGTCGGTATAGCGCGAGCCGAGGACCAAGTCCGCCTTCCGGGCAGCTTGGAGGAAGGAGGGGATGTCGTCGGGGTTATGAGAGAAATCGCCGTCCATCTCGAACACGTAATCGAAGCCTTGATCCAGGGCCCATTTAAAGCCGGCGACGTAAGCTCGTCCGAGCCCGTCTTTCTCTTTGCGATGTAACACGTTTACCTGAGAGCACTTGGAGGCGATTTCATCCGCGATTTGGCCGGTGCTATCAGGGGAATTATCATCCACGACGAGGATGTTTATTGGGGTGGGCAGGGCGAGGACGCGTTGGACGAGAGGCGGGAGGTTTTCCCTCTCGTTGTAGGTCGGGATGACGATCAAAGCGCGTTCACTCATGGTTTGGCGGATGCCGGGATACAGTTACGAGACTGGCGAATGGAACACAAGTGGGGAAGATTGGCATGGCCAAACCGATTGGGATGAGGCAGAGTCCTCGGGTAATCAACCCATTAACCGTAGCCGTATTGTAATAATCGCGCCCGATTAACTATCGTATGAAGAATCAGAACGCGCTCCGCTGCCTTGCCGTACTCATCGCTTTGTATGGCATTGTCAACTCCACTCCCAGTGCAAGAGCTCAGGACAATCTCCTGATCACAGAGTTTCTTGCGAACAACTCGACCATTAACGACGACTTTGGCCAGTCGTCGGATTACATCGAGTTGTTCAATGGAGGGGCCACTGCCATCGACCTCTCGGCCTACTATCTTACCGACAACCTGGACAATCTTCAGAAGTGGCGGATCCCGGCCGTGAATCTGGCACCTGGGCAACATCTCATTATCTGGGCCTCGGGTAGAGATCTCACGGATCCCACGAAACCGCTCCACGCCAACTTCAGTTTGAGTCTGAACGGCGAGGCGCTGGCCTTGGTTCGTCGTACCAACAACATCGTGCAGCAGTTCGTTTTCGGGCCGCAGGTGCTGAACAGATCCTATGGCCTCAACTCCGAGGTCATATCGACTTCAACACTCATTGGAGCAGGAACCATCGCCCAATACTACACGCCTACCAACAGCGGAAACACCTTCACCAACCGCTGGCAGGAAAGAGACTTTATCGTCCCACCCAACTGGTCTTCCGGTCCCCTGGGCATCGGCTTCGATACCAATTCCAGCTCTTTGTTCGATCCACTGATCGCTACAGATGTCGAAGGTTTGATGAACCGGGCCACCAGGAGAAACACTTTGATGGTGCGCATTCCCTTCCAGATCACCAGCCTGGGCCAGGTTCCAAACCCGTATCTCAGAATGCGATACGATGACGGCTTCGTGGCGTATCTGAACGGACGCGAGATCGCCCGTCGCGGTTTCTCCCCGACCCAGGCACCTACGGGTACATCGACCTCCACACAAAACCGGGCCAACGACGCAGCGATCGTGGCCGAGGATATTTTCTCCACGGCGTTGGTCGAAGGTTTTCAGGAGGGCGCGAACGTTTTGTCCTTCTACGCACTGAGGAACTCCGCCGCGGCTGACGGCGATTTGCTTCTGTTGCCAGAGATCAAGACACGCCAGGTCCGTTACAACCTCGCGGACGAACGCTACTTCTCCACCCCGAGCCCTGGATCGGCGAATTCATCAGGGATTGATGGCGCTGCGGGTCCTGTCAGTTTCAGCGCGGCGAGCAAGACCTATTTCGATCCTTTCGATGTCACACTCATTCCGCCTACGGGCCTGGCGAATGCCAGCGTGCACTACACCCTGAACGGCACGGTCCCCACGACCAATTCACCTCGCTATTCGGGGCCGATCCGCCTGACGAACAGCGTTTCCATCAGGGCTCGTGCATTCGTTCCCACCTACTTGCCGGGGCCGATTCGCACTGAGACGTTCATGCGGCTGGATCCAGCCATGCGCGATATCTCATCAGATCTGCCCCTCGTCCTCGTTCACAGCTTCGGTACCGGCGGTTTCGATGATGCGAACAAGCGGCCGTGCGTGGTGTTTGTGCACGAGCCATTCCGCGGGCGATCCTCGTTCACCAACGCACCCGACCAAATCTTCCGTGCAGGCTTCAAAATCCGTGGCTCCAGCACCGCCGGCAATCCAAAGTTCAATTGGGCTGTGGATACGTGGGGAGAGGATGATCTTGATGAAAACATTCCTCTCCTGGGCTTGCCGTCGGCTTCGGAGTGGGTCTTTCACGGACCCTTTAACTTCGATCCGTCCCTGTTCCACAACCCTCTCGCGTCCGACATGAGCAATGAGATCGGCCGATACGCTGCCCGCTACAAGAACATCGAGGTTTATCTCAACCAAACCAGCCCGTCTTCAGCCAGCGGTAGTGCCACATCGAACATCCGACGATCCGACTACTTCGGGGTGTACAATGTTCTGGAACGCATCGGAATCGGCCCGAACCGCGTCAACACTCCCCGGTTGACCGCGCGGGATCTCACCCAACCCAATGTCACAGGAGGCTACCTGCTGAGTATCGACCGTGCTTTCGGTGGTTCCTCAGGGTTTTCGGGTGCCGGACAGGGGATCAATTACATCGATCCGAAGTTTGAAGACATGAGCACTGCTGAACGCGATCCGCAGGAGCAATACCTGACCAGCTGGTTCAATGAGTTCGGGAGGACGCTCAACCCGGAGGTCAGATTCCTCAACTCGGATGTCACAGATGCTGCAGGCTTTGTCGCAAGGTTGTCATCCCGGTCGAACGGCGCTCTGGACTATCTTTTCCGTCGCTTTTCCGATGAGGGATATCTGTTCCAGGGCGAAGCGTCTGGGAGTGCGATCGTGAGCATTCTAAACCGTTTGCAATCGAACGTGCTGACGGGCCCTGTTTCGTTCGCGCTGGCAGATATCCGCTCGCTGAATCCGCTTGCAGCCCGGCTCCTCGCTGGGGAGGGAGCGTTCGATTCGTGGGTGAAGTCCCAGCTCACTGCCGAGACTCTGTCACTGCTGGCCATCTACAACACCCCGGCTGCCCAGCCCGCCACTTCAAACACGCTCCGAATGAACATCGTTCGTGATCTCAATGTCATCATTGCCGGACCTTCCATCCATAACGGCTCCAGGTTTGCATCGGTCAGCCTGCGCAAGCTGACAGAGTACTTCCTTGAAAAGAATGTGGCGGGCGACGACT
>VHDG01000299.1 GCA_016871475.1 Verrucomicrobiota bacterium | reverse complement strand
TCGCATAGATGCCCTGGATCTCATCAGGGCGGTAAAACGTGATGCCCGCGTAAAAGAAAAGCGGGACGATGGGGGCATCCTCCACCACCAGTAACCGCTCGGCCTGCCTGAGGATGTCCGCCCGCTTCTCAAGATCGCCGGTTTGATTCGCCTCACGGATGAAGGCGTCGTATCGAGGGTTCTTCCATCCGGTGCGGTTGTTCGCACTCGTGGTTGTGAACATGTCGAGGAAGGTGTTGGGGTCATTGTAATCGCCCGTCCATGCACTTCGGCTGAGATCAAACTTCAAGCTGCTTTGATCCGAGAGATACACCTTCCACTCCACGTTTCGCAGCTCGAGGGAAATGCCCAGCTCCTTCCTCCACATCTGCTGCAGCTCGACCGCCACCTGCTCATGTTGTTTGGCGGTGTTGTAGAGATAGCTGAACGGAGGAAACCCCTTCCCGTCCGGGTAGCCGGCCTCTGCGAGCAGCTTGCGGGCTTGGGCCGGATCATAAGGAAGCCCTCCTTGAGGCTGGGAATAGTGGGCAGTGCCGGGCGGAACCAGAAAGTCGGCCGGAGCCTCCCCACCCTTCATGATATGCAAAGCGATTCGCTTCTTGTCCAAAGCCATGGCCATGGCCCTCCGAACTCGCGGATCGTCGAAAGGCTTCTTGTTCACGTTAAACCTGACAAAATAGGTCGCGAGGTAATTGAAGGTGTGCATGTAGGGCTCGCTCTTCAGGGCATCCAGGAGCTCGCTTGGAATCATGGTCTTGTCCCAAATCACATCCGCCTGACGCGTCTTGAACAAGTTCAACGCCGTCGATGCCGAATCGAGGTGAATCAAGTCGACGGTGTCCGTCTGGATGTTCACTGCATCCCAATGCCGCGGATTCTTCCGCAGCCTGACGCGGTCATTCACCCTCCATTCCTCGAGGGTATAGCAGCCGCTGCTTGGAAGAGGTCTCACCATCAGCCATCGGTCCCCATCCTTCTCAATCGTCCAACGCGGCACCACCACCAGGGTTCTGAAAGCGCATAAATCCAGGAAGAAGGGCGTTGGATTCTCCAACCGGACCTCCACTTGACGGTCATTCACCGCGCGAATCCCCAACTGCGCGAGGTCCTTGATCTTGCCCGTGCTGATGGCTTCACCGTTTTTCACATAAAACAGCTGGCTCGCATAATCCGCAGCAGTGCCAGGATCCACCACCCGCCTCCAGGAATACACAAAGTCGTGGGCTGTGATCGGTTCCCCTGTGGACCAAAACGCGTTGCTGCGGAGGAAAAAATTGTAGGTCAAGCCGTCGGGTGAGATCTCCCATCGTTCGGCGATCCCAGGTTGAGCTGTGCCCGTCTTGGGATTGATCCTCGTCAGACCCTCGAACAGAGCCCCAGTTACCCGCCCGTCGGGCTGGCCGGTGCAAATCTGTGGATCGAGGGTCTCAGGTTCTGCGCCGTTAATCAGGACAAGGTCCGCTCGGTACGCGTCCCGGCCGCAGCCGCACAGAAAGAGCGCGGCAAACAACCAGCCGGCTACGAGCAGGGTTGCAGCAGAATGTCGGAGCACAATGCATGGGATCCGATCGAGTTTCACGTGCCGCTGATCAAGCCCGAAGGCAGGCTCTGAGCTCAAGCAACAAAAACGATCTTGCTGAGGGGAGAAGGTGAGGGAGTAGCATGGGTCGCGTGGTGACTCCATCGGTCTGGAACAAATTGTCGCTTCTGCGACTCGCATCAGGACTGATTCTCGCTTTCGGGCTGAGCAATCTGGCCGGGCTTCTCCTTCAACCCGCCAGCTCGGAGGAAGGCCGGATTTCGCCCGTGGGATTCCTGACAGCCACACTCATCCTGCATCTCGGCGGCCTGTGGGCGCTGTCCGTGTTCCTGCGCGAACACGGGGTTCGATGGAATGAGTTTCTGTCACATCCCGAAGCCCGCGCGGGACGCCGGATCACCCTGGGCGCTCTCGCCGGGTTGGCAAGCATCCCCCTGCTGGGAACGCTCGGCAGCCTCTCCACATGGGCGCTGAAGTTGTTGGGTCGCGAACCCCAGCTCCAGAAGCCGCTGGCGATACTCGAAAGCATCCAACACCCTGCCGTGCTCATCCTCTTCGGGTTCACGGCCGTGGTCACCGCACCGGTTTTTGAAGAACTGCTCTTCCGGGGCATCCTCTTCCAATCCCTCGATCAAGCCGGCTGGAAACGCGGAGCCTGGTGGCTCAGCGCGGCCGCGTTCGGGCTGATTCACTTCGATTACGAAAAGTTCCTCCCCCTCGCCGTGTTCGGACTGATCCTGACCTGGCTCGCAGTCTCCACACGCACCCTCCTCGCCCCCATCGCAGCCCACGTCGCGTTCAACCTCACGAACTTCATTCTGTTCATCAACAGGGATGGCCTCGAGAAGTTGAAACCCTGATCGATTGCCATGAAAGAATTCGACCTCATACGCCTGCTGGTCAGCAATGTTCCCACAAATCGCGCTGTGCGCGTGGGGCCTGGCGATGACTGCGCGGTTCTCGACCTCGGAGTTCCCGAAAAGGAGTTCCTGTTCAAAACAGACGCAGTGGTGGAAGGCATACATTTTGTCCGCGAAGCCGGAGCTGAAGCCATCGGCCGAAAAGCGCTCGCACGCTGTCTGAGCGACATCGCAGCCATGGCAGGCACTCCGATCGCCGCGCTCGTGACCCTCGCCATGCCGGAGAACTGCGCGCCTTCATTCATCGAAGCCATCTACGCAGGCATGGAGCTGCTCGCGAAGCAGCACGATGTGGCGATCGCCGGAGGCGAAACCGTCCGCAACCCCGAACGCCTCATTCTTTCGATCAGCCTGCTGGGGAGCGTATCTCGCGGACAGGCGGTTCTCCGCTCCGGTGCAGGAGAGGGTGACGCCATCTTCGTGACGGGGGAACTGGGCGGTTCGATCGACGGTCACCATCTCTCGTTCGAACCCCGCCTCGAGGAGGCTCGCTGGCTGGCGGAGAATTTTCGCCCATCGGCGATGCTTGATCTGAGCGATGGACTGGCGGGTGACCTGCGGCATCTGCTCGCTCCAGGCAGGCTCGGAGCGGAGATCCTCGCCAGCGCGCTGCCGATTCGCAAAGCAGCCCGGATTCGATCGAAGGAGGGAAGGACCGACAAGAGCCCATTGATCGCGGCCCTGACGGACGGGGAAGATTACGAGTTGCTCTTCACCCAGAAGCCAGGGAAGGCGGTGGCGTTGTTGGATCGATGGAAGGAGGTTTTCCCCAGAACCCCGCTCTCCTGTGTTGGGAAGATCAGAAAAGCCTCAGGCCTGTTGATCCGTGACAAGTCCGGGGTTCGGGAGCTGAAAGATTATGGATACGATCATTTCGCGAAATCCTGACGACACGATGGCATGGGGCGAGCAGTGGGGACGCGAGGCACGTCCCGGGCAGGTGCTGGCTTTGGAAGGCCCTCTGGGAGCCGGAAAAACCCAGCTCGTCAAAGGAATTGCCCGGGGTCTTGGAATTGCGGATCGGATACAGTCACCGACATTCGGCCTGCTGATCTCCTACACATCGGGGCGATGCCCGCTGCATCATCTGGACCTGTATCGGTTGAAGGACGCGCGGGACACGTCACGTGCAGGGCTCGAAGATTATTTGTTCCCACAAGAAGCCATCACGGTGATCGAATGGCCGGACCGTTGGTGTGACCGTGACCAGCGTCCCCCCACATGGGAGTGGGTGAGAATTGAAACGCGGGGCGAACACGATCGGTTGATTGAGCATGAAAGTACTCGCGATTGAGTTGTCCTCCAGCCGACGCAGCGCTTGCGCCTGGAATTCCGAAGCAGGGTCGATCCCTGAGACCATCTGGGACGAGGATGTCTCGGGGGGGAGGAACAGTCGTGCCCTGGCCCTGGTGGAGTCAGCCCTGGCAGCCGGCGGCATGGAACGCCGGGAAGTGGAATGCCTGGCGCTGGGACTGGGCCCGGGATCCTACACGGGGGTCCGGGTTGCAATCGCCATCGCGCAAGGGTGGGCAGCCGGACTGGGAATACGCGTGGCCGGGGTTTCGAGTGCCGAAGCGCTGGCTCGCGATAGCTGGCGCGAAGGGGTTCGTGGAAGAACGGGAATCGCATTCGATGCCCAGCGCGGGGAATTGTGTGTCGGCTGGTTTGAAATCTCGGAAACAGGTGTGGGGAAAGCGAGCCCGCTCAAGCTCATCAGCGCAGCGGCCTTTGTTTCGGCGCAGCCCGCCGATCTCGTTCTTCGCGGACCAGACCTCTCGAAGCTACTCCCGCCCACTCTCCACCATTCATCCCATCCCAGCGCCAGATCGATCGCCGAACTCGCAGTCCAAAAAGGGATCTGGACCAGGCCTTCAGAGCTGGAACCCATCTACATCCGGCCGGATTCGTACAAGACCGTCGCCGATCAGGCCGGACGGTGAGCCGGAAAGGCCCTGGTTGGATGGGGATGGACGCCGCCTTAGCCGGAACGGTTCAGGCGGAAAGAGCAGCAGACGCGAGGCGATGTTCCTGATGCCAGTGCTCGATCGCGAGTCGAAGACGCTCTGAGGCGAGATCGAACTCCTGTTTCAAGGCTGCGAGCTTTTGTCGCGACTGCTCGATCGTCTGCTCCATACCGCGCGAGTATTCCGACTTCTTCTGTTCCCAGGCGTGGACCGCTGTCTGCAACTGCTCTTGAGCTGAGTGCAGGCGAGCGAGAATCTGTGCGGAGAGAGGCTCCGGCTGCTGGGCCATCCGTTTTTCGAAACACCTTTGTTTCTCCGCAATCTCAGCCAGTTGTATCTTCTCATCCGGCACCCGGCGCAGATTTGAAGCCAGGCCCAGCTTCGCCAGCGACCAGATCGCCCACTTGGTCGGGTCAAACTGCCAGGGCTTCACGCCATTCCGATAGTCGTGCTGAAACTCATGGTGATAGTTGTGGTAACCTTCACCGAACGTGAAAAGAGCCATGATGCCGCTGTCCCGAGCGGAGCAGGTCGAAGAATAGGGGCGGTTCCCGATGGTATGGCAGAGAGAGTTGATGAAGAACGTCATGTGTTGGACGAACACCACGCGCGCGACGCCGGCGATCAGAAATGCCCCCAGGGCATGCACCCATCCGCCATAGAGGAACCCGATCACTGCAGGCACGAAGAAACTGGCGGTGACGGCGATCTTGGCGTAGTTCCGATCCTGCCACATGACGAGAGGATCCTTCTCCAGGTCGCCCACGTTGGTGTAAGGAGGCTGGGGCTTGAGCTTGAACATGATCCAGCCGATGTGGGCATGCCAGAAGCCGAGACGAATGTTGTATGGATCGTCATCCCCATCCACATGCTTGTGGTGCAGGCGATGGTCCGCACACCACACATAAGCCGAGTTCTCAAAGGCGGCCGCACCAAAGATCAAAGTGAAAAGCCTCACGGGCCAGGATGCTTTGAAGCTGAGATGCGAAAAGAGGCGATGATACCCCAATGTGATGCTCAACCCGGTGGCGATGAAAAAGAGCAGAAACAAGCCTACATGAAACGCATTGATGCCGTAGGACCAGATGTACCAGGGTACCGCGGTCAGCGTAAGAAACAAGGTCCCCATGAGAAAGGAGCTGTTCTTCCAGGAAACAGCATGCCAGGGAATCCGG